>CAMCUQ010000096.1 GCA_945878775.1 Chthonomonas calidirosea | reverse complement strand
TCCAGATTCGTGACCCAAGTGCGAGGATCGGAAGTTTCGGGCAGGATGGGACTCACCTCATCGGTCATAACAGTTCCTTCTTGTCTTATTGGGTGATGGCGGGGCGGTCGGGTGTATTGGACACTCGGCGGTTTGGTTCTGGCGTGAGTTCGGTGATCTCTTCACTCGTCTGGAATATTTTACCAAAGGCTTTTCCCGTGATTCCGAGTGTGTCACAGGAGAATCGTATGCGCCCATTTACGATCTCCGCCTCCCACGTTCCATCTTCCATCCAGAGTGAGATAAGGGTGTTTTCTCCGGTCTGTTCCGGCTTTAGCCATAAATGGGTTGCATACTTGGAAGTGCGCCCAAATGTGACGACCGGTGCTTTGCCGGGAACCTTGAGAATATAGCTCGATATGGCATTTTGTCCTGCCGGAATCAACTGTTGCCCTGTGTTTTCGGCGCGGGAGACCATCTTGACCCATATTCGCTTCGATTGAGCAATGGGCTTGCCATCCAGCGCATAAATAAAGAGCGTCGCTAACTGTGTGGAGGTTCCAAATCGAATGCCGTCGCCGAGATCATAGACCTTTCCGGGGGTGAGATCGCCTGCAATAATTCGGAGGCGCGGCGTTTTCACTTCAATGCGTCCCATGGGAGAGATACGCCTGATTTCGCCCGTATCACTAACCCAGATTCCATCCGACACGGCAGACGGACGGACTGGCAATTTGTCTTTCTGCTTCTTGACCAGAAATTCCTTCAACTGTTGTGCCTCTTTCTCGCGGTTGAGAGGTGAGAGGTAGTTCATTATGTTTAGGGCAGGAGCGAAGACACTCTTGACGGCATGGCTCCAAGCAACCTGATAGAGGTTGCCCGGATGCGTTGCGCTATTAAAGAGTACATCCTCTGGCAATGTGATCGTAACCGACACCTTGGCAGGCTTTATGGCGCGTTGTAGAAAGGCTTGCCCTGCCATAGCATGAAGCCCCCAAACAACGGGATCGGATTGAAATGCGTAGTCATTGAGGGCATCTGCCTCCATCCCATTAGGAGCGCGATTCGTCTGGTAGGCAAAGAGCAGTACTGCGTCGTAGTCCTGAAGAGAGGCATATGCAAGCATCTCCGGGACGGTGGTTCCGCGCCAACGATTGGGGGGTGAGGTTGCATATTCACGAATTACAACAGGCTTCTTTTGCCAACGGAGTGCTGCGGTAAAGGGTCCCAAAGCGACCATACCGTCCTCACGAAGCGGATTTCTATTGGTGTAGTAACGCATTCCGGGAGTGCGACCATCAAATCGCTCTACCTCCCCATACCAGTTTCCCGCTACAAAGTCACAAGTGGAGGCGACAGAAAAAAGGTCAGGAAGAACATCATTGGAGACGCTTGCCGTGATAGGTATTCGGACTCCAATACTGCGAAGGTGGTTCCGCATCTCCGTGAAGTAATTTTGTTGTGCCGTGATGAGGAAGCGCGTCGTGTCTCGGATACGCGCAGGAGCACGAACCACCTCCATCTTATCAGTTGGCTGTTTTGGAGGCAGGAGTGGGGCAAATCTCACCGTTCCGGTTGTGGGGTCTTCGTCCGGCTTCAGTGCCATACTTCCCCACCAGACTCCCCAAGCCGCTTTTAGCGCATCTCTTGTGGCATAGGTATCGTTTAGCCACTGACCAAACATGGCTTGCAGGTTTGTGCGATAGGGTTCTATCATATTGTCGAACTTATCGGGGTAGAGAAAGAAGCCGTGTTCGTTACAGATTTCGACAAGAGCAAAGGCAGGGTCTTCGATGACTCGCATTTGTGAGTACGGGTTGAAGTGTGTAAGGAGTTGGGTGGCGTACTCTTTTTGTAGTTCAATGAGCCGTCGATCAAATATGGCGTAGGGGCGAGCCGCCCTGTCGAGTTGCTCCGCGTTTAGCACACCGTCGCCAGGGCGAAATGTGCGAAAATCGAGCAGGTCAAGGTAGTAGTAGATACCATATTTTCGGAGGGTAAACATCCAATAATCGAGCTTGTCGAGGTATTGTGGATCAAAATGGCGCGAGTCTGCGCCAGTGGGCGAGCCGAGGAGGCAGTTTCGGTTATCAATGGCTTCAAGACGGACGAGGTTTAGCCCAGATTTGGCAAAGTTGCGAACGACCTCCTCTATCTCTTTGCGGGGAATATTGAGGCGTGTGCTGGCAACATTAATGCCCCAGAATCGGGCGCGTGTGCCGTCTGCCCAATGGAACTTGCCATCTGTACCCGTGGTCAGAAATCCTCGCCCGCCCGCTGGCTTTTGCAAGGTATTGCTTAAATCGATATTGCTAGATGTGGGCAGGAGTGCTCCCCCTACGCGTGCTTGTGCGTGGAGGCGAGGGGAGAGGGAAACAAAGAGTAGCGCAAGCAAAAAGAGGCGTCCCTGGAAACGTGTTTGTGTTGCAGGGAGGTGTGTTGTTGTCAATCTATAGGTCACGTTCTATGATATAGCGTGCGATGGCACGTAGCGGCTCTGCACGCTCCTCAAAGCTCTCTAGTGTGGTGAGGGCAAGCCTCACCTCCTCATGGGCACGACGGCGGGATTCTTCTAAGCCAAACAATTTGGGAAAAGTGGCTTTGTCTCGCTCTTCATCGCTTCCAATGGGTTTGCCCAGTTTATCTTGATCGCCTGTGATGTCAAGAATATCATCGGCTATTTGGAACGCTAAACCGATATGCTCCCCATAGCGTTTTAGGGAGTCGATCTGCGCTTTTGTTCCGCCACAAAGCATGGCACCTGCCAGAACGGAGGCTGTTAGAAGTGCACCCGTCTTGTGAGCATGAATATATTGTAGGATTTCTGGAGTGAAGTCGTGTCCTTGGGATTGCATGTCTACAACCTGACCTCCCACCATGCCCCAAGTGCCAGAGGCGCGAGCGATGAGGTGGAGGGTGGGGAGAATGCGATCTGCGGGAGCAGTATCCATGTTCTCGGCGATGAGTTGGAAGGCGAAGGCAAGCAGAGCGTCTCCCGCAAGGAGCGCCATTGCGTCCCCATAGACTTTATGATTTGTGAGGCGTCCGCGTCGATAGTCGTCGTTGTCCATGCAGGGCAGATCGTCGTGAATGAGGCTGAAGGCATGGATACATTCCAAAGCGCAAGCGGTTTTCATCACGTCTTCGGAGTGACCTCCGACCGCCTCTGCGCTGGCAAGTACGAGGATAGGGCGAAGGCGTTTGCCAGGTGCAAGTACACTATAGCGAATAGAATCGTGCAGTACAGGAGGCATCGCGTCGGTGCGAGGAAGAAGCTTCTCAAGAGCCTCCTGTACTCGTGTTTGTTGGTGTGCCAGATAGGATTTTAGGTCGAACGTCAAAGTACAGCCCTCTGCGTTGGTATTGTCGTGAGTGTCTCTAGTAGTGTTTGGACAGCTTCCATGTGCATTTCAAGTGGAAAGGTGGGAGCCGACGTGAGTTGTGGGGCGAACGTTTGCGGGTCGGCAGGGACATGGAGAAACCCGACTATGGGGGGATTCTCCATGGGTTGGATGATGCTAAGCATGTGGTACAGAGCAAAATTACACAAATAGCCTCCGGCAGAGACAGAGAGTCGCGCGGGAATCGCGTGAGCGCGGAGGGTCTCCGCAATCTGATCATTGAGGAGAGTGGATTGCAGGAGTTCGGGCGCATCGGGAAGTAGGGCGCGGGGCGAGGTAGCTCCTTCGATGTCTTTAGAGGCTCCACACGCCTTTCTTCCAAATTCCTCCACGCGCCAGTGGCTGTTTCCCATTGCAACCCCTAGCATAACAATGTGATCGAAAGGCTTGCCATTGCGTCCTCCAATTTCGAGGAGTGCGGGTAATATCTCGGTGGTTTGTGCATAGGAGACGGGAAGAACATAGCCAGTAATGTCCTGCCCCGCGAAACAGTCAAAGGCAAGCGCTTGGACAATGCGCTCCGTAGGATTGCTGATCACACGTCCAAAGGCTCCGAAGCCGGTCAATAGTGTTTGCATACGTTGTGGCAAGACCTGCACGCCTCTCGCTTCTGTGTGGGTTCTTCAGGCTTCAGTTTAGGCGAGAATCGGGCTTTCTGTCAACCCCTTGAGCACAAAAGGAGGCGTGCTTGCCGTTGCTACTTTGTCACTTTGACCCGTTTTTTGGTTTTCGGCACTTCGGTAGCGGGTGTTACTGCGACGCCTTCCACTTGATGACGCATCTGTTCGCGGAGTGTGTCTAGGACGAGGTACTCGCCTGTTTGTGGGTTCTGGTAGTACCAATGTTCCCAACCGTTGCACGAAGGCTTATTGAGGCACTGTGCCGCGACTTTGTGGATAGAGCCACGGAAACCGTTTGAGGTGATAGTTGCGTCTTCTTGAACTGTGGCAAAATGCTCGGTTCGCCCCAATCGCAAGACTGCTCCCATTTGTAATAGCCCATGCTCCAACAGCAGTGCAAAGGGGATTTTGAGCTTTGGGGCATCCAGTGGTGCGGGAACCATCTCATCGGGAACGAGAGGGTACTCCACATTGAGAATACGCTCTGTAGCGAGTTGGACATAGTGCTCCTCGCGCTCAATGCCTATAAAGTTGCGCCGCAGGCGTTTGGCGACTGCTCCCGTGGTTCCTGTCCCGAAGAAGGGATCGAGGATAATATCACCTGGGTTTGAGCAGGCACGCATAATCCGATAGAGGAGTGCCTCCGGCTTTTGTGTGGCGTGCGCCTTCTCGCCATGATATTTGAGTCGTTCATCACCTGTACAGAGTGGTATGTGCCAATCGCTCCGCATTTGCAAGTCGTCGTTGCTGGCTTTGAGGCTCTTATAGTTGAAGGTGTAGTGGCTCTGTTTTTCCGATTTCTTGACCCAAAGCATCGTCTCATGGGCATTACAGAATCGGGTTCCCCGGAAGTTGGGCATAGGGTTCATTTTGAGCCAGACGACATCATTGAGTATCCAATATCCCAAATCTTGCAGGATAGAACCGACACGATAGATGTTGTGGTAGGAGCCAATGACCCAGAGAGTTCCGGTATCTTTGAGCACTTCGCGGCAGCCTTGTAGCCAATCACGCGTAAATTGGTCGTACTCTTGCAGGCTTTTGAACTTGTCCCAGTCGTCATCCACGGCATCCACATGGGTAAGATTGGGACGCCAAAGGTCGCCTTTGAGTTGTAGGTTATAGGGCGGGTCTGCGAAGATGAGATCGACCGAGTTTTTGGGAAGTTCATGTAAGAGTTGACGACAATCACCGTGTAGGACTGTGTTCACGGGTAGTTCAGAAGTTGGCTTTGGCATAGAGGCTCCGAGGCGCATCGGGTATTTGCCTGCCACAAAAGAGGGCAATACGGCATGGGCGCAAAGGGATATTACTCCCATTATGGGCAAAATCCCTCCCTCTCATTGAAAATTTTCTATCTTTGTCTATCAATGAGTGATTCTATATGAGTCTACATGAGTCTGGGTGATTCCTATTGAGTCTCATTGATTCTTATTGATTTCTGAAATATTACTCAAAAAAAAAGCAGGAAGCGAAGGGGTGGGCGTGGAATTTAGGCAAGACACATTGCATTTTGAAGGAGATAACGTCTTATGAAAGTGCGACTCTATGGCTTATTGGCGGCGATGATGTTCTTCCAATATGCCGTGTGGGGAGCGTGGACGCCGGTGCTGAGTGCCTCACTAGGCGGACGCTTGAATGCAACTGGAGCGGAGATCGGTGGGATATACGGTATCTTGTGGTTTGCCTGTATCATCACTCCGTTTATTGGTGGGCAGATCGTGGACCGCTATATGCCGAGCCAGGTGTTTCTCGGAATTGCTGCCGCGATATGTTCGGTGAGTGCTTGGATGATGTCTCAGCAAAGCACATTGGGCGGTCTTGCCATGTGGATGTGGGTCTGGGCAATCTTCTATGCACCTACTTTGGGTATTACGAACGCCATAGTCTTCCATCACTTGAGCAAACAACAGCTCACGGAAGCGGAGCGAGAGCGAGGCTTCTCGATTATTCGAACGGCGGGAACTATTGGCTGGATCGTCTCCAGTCTTTTACTCTACACCTATCTTAACTCTAAGCCTGCGGTTCCAAAAGGAACGTGGGCTCCGTTTGAAGAGCTACAACTGACGGCAATATTGGGAATATTTTTGACCATTCTTGCCTTCTTCGTGCCAAACACCCCTCCCTCGAAGGAGGCAAAAGACCCTTGGGCATTTATGAAGGCGTTCAAGCTCTTCAAAGATGTACCCGGCTTTACGGTGTTTATGATCATCTCGTTCGTTGCCGCAACAGAGTTCCAGTTCTACTATTTGACAACGGGACCCTTTATGGAGCAGGGATTGAAGATCGATCACGCGCTGATTTCGCCGTTTAAGAGTATCGCACAATGGGCAGAGATTATCTGTCTTGGCGTACTCACCCCGATCTCCCTTCGGAAATTGGGATTGAAGACGACACTGGTTATTGGTACGTTGGCATGGCCCCTGCGCTACCTCGTTTTTGCCATGCAGAAGCCTGTTTGGTTGGTCTTGGCTTCTATGTCGTTTCACGGTATCGGCTTCGCGTTTGTCTTTGTGACTTCGTACATATTCATCGACCGGATAGCACCAAAAGACATTCGGGCAAGTGCTCAGAGCCTGTATAATTTGGTGGCTTTGGGCTTGGCAAGTTTTGTCGGTACGTTGTTCTCTGGGCGGCTACAAGACCACTACACCACGTTTATTGCCGACCCGAAGAACCCTAGCAAGATGATTCCGGGCGAGACAAACTGGTCCATGATCTTTCTTGTTCCTGCTGTCGTGACAATCTTCTGCGCCTTGGCATTTCAGTTCACGTTCAAGGAGCCGCCACGCACCGAGAACGAAGACCTTCCTGTATTGGGACACTAGTCTAAAAAAGTTTGATTTCACTTTGGGGTGTTCGTTGCCAAAGCAACGAACACCCTTTTTCTGTTTTTTTTTACACAAACTGTCTTGAAGTGACAGGGTTCGCAAGGAGTATGTGAGCTGTTCCACATAAGCGGATGAAAATGTCCAGTATACTCTCTTCGTGCAAGGGAACCAAATGACTTTGCACAAAAACAAATAAAACCAAGAGGACTGAAGAAGATAATGAAGATAGCTTTGAACCGAACTTTGAAGAGTATTTGGATATTGTGTGCCGCCACTTTCGTGATGTTGGGCAACGTTGCCCATGCCGATCACTTGAGCGATGCGAATGGCTTGATCACGAACCTCAACATATCGAAGAAGAACGTCTATGGCTCAAACCCTAGCTATATCGTTTGGAATGGGGCAAATAGCGATGCGAAAACCGTTTGTGCTACTTTTGTGACCCTTCTGCTCCAACATTCCTACAATTGGACAAACAACACCTTCCAAACATGGATGGGGTCGAATAGCCCTAGTGCGGCACTGTATCACGACACGATCTTGGCGCAGAACGGTTTTCTGAAAATCGCTCAGGTGAACCAGATTCATGCAGGAGACGTTCTCGCGATTAAGTATTTCGACAATGCCTCTACGAACACAGGTCATGCAATGGTGGCGGCTGGCGTACCCGTGGCACGCACCGCAACGGCTCCCATTATTCCCGGAACCACACAGTATGAGCTTCTCGTGGTGGATTCAAGCAAGAGCTATCATGGCACGGCGGATACACGATTCATTTCGGGCATCTCTGGAGGGATAGGACGCGGTACCTTCCGTATCTACGCGGATGCCAACGGTTCAATCGCAGGATACTGCTGGAGCAACTCCTCAGATTCAACCTACTATTCCCCGTTGGTACGGGATTTAGTGGTTGGGCGCATCAAGTTTTAATACGAATTGAGCGAACACTACTGCCAACCCGATGGACGTTTTAAAGGCGACAAAGGGGCTTATTCACCTGAGAACGAAGAAGTCTCTGGTGTGAGCAATATGGCTTGCCCTGCATCCTCTCTCCGCTGTTGTGGAGAGAGGATTTTTTGTGATTGATACAGAGGGCAAGCAGGGTTTTCTGTGTCCTTTCGCGAACAGGTAGGCATTGCGGTAGTACAAAACCGCTCTATCTCATTTGGAATGCATCTTCTAGGAGGAAATGGAATGACATCTAGTGGCAAGATAGGAATCGCTTTGCTCTCCTTTGCCCACGTTCACGCACGGGGTTATGCGGATCAGGTTCGGGACCATCCCGACTGCGAAACGTTGGCGATTTGGGACGAAGACCCGATCCGTGGGCAAGAGGAAGCCGATAAAAGAGGTGTGGAGTTCTATCACGAATTGGAGGATGTCCTTGCGCTTGATGCCGTGGATGGTGTGGTGATCGATGCTCCAACCAATATGCATCGAGAGGTTATCGTCGCTTCTGCAAAAGCAGGGAAGCATATTTTTACAGAGAAGTCTTTGACGATCACGCTTGTGGATGCAACGGAGGTGCTAAACGCCGTTCAGGATGCCGGCATAAAGTTTATGATCTCCTTCCCATCTCGTATGCGCCCCGAAATCTTGTTTGCAAAACACGTAATTGATCAGGGCTGGCTTGGTGATGTGACTCTGATGCGGGCGCGTATCGCACATATGGCAGCACTGGATCGCTGGTTTACGGGTGGTTCTGCCTGGTTTGGAGATGAGGAGATGGCGGGCGGCGGTGCGTTCTTCGATCTCGGGTGTCATCGTGTCGATGTAATGCGTTGGCTTTTGGGGGAACCGCAATCTGTGGTGACTCAGATGCAGAACTTCAGCGGAGCCTACGATATTGATGATAACATGGTCTCTGTGGTGAAGTTTCGGAACAAAGCATTGGGCATTTTGGATGTCTCATGGGTACACCGTAATGGACCCAACCCCCTCGAAATCTATGGCACGGACGGATATTTGGGCATCGATGCCGCGCCGAATGGTCCCCGTGTTCAACTGGTGAGTAGCCGATTGACAATGGGAGATGTGCAGGGTTATATCGTTCCCGCACAATTGCCACCTGCACAACCTACACCCATGAACCAATGGGTTTCCGCCATTAAAGACGGCACCGAGATGACTATCAACATCTTTGATGGTTGGAACCTCGTGCAACTTATGGAGGGGTGCTATATCGCTGGGCGCGAGCAACGCGAGTATACGTTCTAAGCGAACTTGAGACGTCCTGTTTTTCAAACCCCTCGTGAATAGGGATTTGCTCACTTCACGAGGGGGCATTGCGTTCATTGTAACCAGTTTTGTTTTGACGACGATGTACCCCAACTCTTCTGTGTCAGAAGAGGCTAAAACGCTCGGCTTAGGAAGGCAATGCAACCCCTTGAACTCTTCTGATGGTACTGGCTTAATCGCTATTGATCCTTGGTTAGAACCCTATAGAGACGCCTTAAAGGCGCGTTACCGTCCCTATTTGGAGCGGAAACGTAGCATTGAGGCACAAGGAGGGTTGCTTGGCGCGATTAGTCAGGGGCATCACTATTTTGGCTTGAACCGTGGCTCTCACGAATGCGAGATGGGAGTATGGTATCGAGAGTGGGCTCCTCAAGCCCACTACTTGGCACTGGTCGGCGATTTTAACTTTTGGGATCGGGGAGCGAATCCCCTTGCACGAGATGAGTGGGGTGTGTGGTCTGTTTTCTTGCCTGATAGCGTGTATAGTGAGAGGCTGCTTCACGGAAGCCGAATCAAGGTGCATGTCGCCACCGTGGAAGGGGCACTGGATCGGATTCCTGCCTATGTGCGTCGGGTAGTGCAGGAGGAGGGGACTCCCCATTTTGCCGGGCAATACTGGGAGCCAGAACAGGCTTATGTTTGGGGAAATGCCGCCCCGACACGCTACGGGGGCTTGCGAATCTACGAAGCGCACGTTGGCATGGCTCAGGAGATAGAGGGGGTAGGAACCTTCAACGAGTTTTCAGAATGTATCCTCCCGCGTATCGCACAATTGGGCTACAACGCCATTCAACTCATGGCGGTGATGGAGCATCCTTACTACGGCTCTTTTGGCTACCACATCTCCAACTTTTTTGCAGTCTCTTCTCGATTTGGGACGCCAGAGGAGTTAAAGCATCTCATCGATACCGCACACGGCATGGGAATCGTTGTGATTATGGATTTGGTGCATTCTCACGCCGTTAAGAATTTGAATGAGGGTTTGAATCGCTTTGATGGTACGGACTATCAGTATTTTCATGCCTTGCCGAGAGGCTTACATCCGGCATGGGATTCGCTCTGCTTCGATTATAATCGTTTTGAAGTGTTGCGGTTTTTGCTTTCAAATGTCCGCTACTGGCTAGAAGAGTATCATTTCGATGGTTTTAGGTTCGATGGTGTGACGAGTATGCTCTATCAAGATCATGGCTTAAATCGGGTCTTCAGCTCCTACGAGGACTACTTTGGAGAGAATGCGGATACAGACGCGATAACCTACTTGATGCTGGCAAACGATTTGACTCATGCCGTGAACCCGAACGCTATCACGATAGCTGAGGATGTCTCTGGAATGCCGGGGATGGCACGAAAGACAGAAGAGGGGGGCTTGGGGTTCGACTATAGGTTGGCGATGGGGGTTCCAGACTTCTGGATAAAATTGCTAAAAGAACGTCGAGATGAGGAGTGGGACTTGGGAGAAATCTATCATGTCCTGATGAATCGTCGCCCCCATGAGAAGCATATCGGATATTCGGAATCGCA
>CAMCUQ010000095.1 GCA_945878775.1 Chthonomonas calidirosea | reverse complement strand
ACATGGGTGGCGATATGCGCGTCTGAGATGCGCCGATAACCTGCCCATACACAGAGCAGGAGGATAGAGAGCAAGCCCATGATCAGGGTGAAGGTGCGCCACAAAACCCGTGCGCCGCTGGAGAGGGCGAGCATCTTATCCACGTGGTAGCAAAGAAGAGCGATGACGAGAGTTACTGTCAACACCCACGCGATGCCTGCCAGAATCAAGATCATCTTCTGATACCGACGCGTGCCGGCGAGTTTGTGGGCAAGCGGTTCGATGGGGGCTTGCATAAGTGGCTCTCCTCACAACTTGTGATTTATCATTTAGACGGCATGTAATAGGGAAAGTTACGAGTGCATTTTCGCTATTCCTCATAAGGAATCCTGCTTGCATGCGAGAGAGGCTAAAGGGTGTCTTTTGCAATTGGGTTGGACAGCGCGAAAGAAATTCTGTATAATGGCGGGAGTTGGGCAAAAGATCAAAAATCCAAGAAACGGAACACCTCCCTTTCTCGTAAGGATTCCAGAAGGCAATAGGTTGATTCAAGAGTTAAACACGTCTGTCTTTTTAGGGCTAGGTTCTAGCTTGGGAGACAGAGAGGCGCATTTGCAGAGGGCGATAGAGCGACTTCAGAAACCAGAACTGAGCTTGGTCGCTTGCTCTTCGTTCTACGAATCGCCCCATCTAGGGCTACAACCCGGAGATGAACTCCGTTACCCACCGCACCTGAACTGTGTACTCCAAATGGAGACCTCTCTCTCTCCAGAGGCGTTACTGCAACATCTTCGGATTGTGGAGGACGCAGGCGGCAGACAGAGAGGCGAGAAGTGGGCTCCACGCACGATAGATATTGATATTCTGCTCTTTGGGGAGTCGTTTTTGAGTACCGAGAGCCTTCAAATACCGCACCCAGGACTCATGGAACGCGCCTTTGTGATCCTACCCTTGCGAGATTTGGCTCCAACAAGACTACTCTCTGGAGGGATGACTGTGGCACAGGTGGCAGAAACCGCGCCTATCCGCGCCCAAATTATCCGGCTTTATGACCGTGTGTAGGCTTGAAAGCGAGGCAGGATATGCAGTACTTCTATGAAGCTCTCGACTCTTCGGGGCAAATAGTGGTAGGGAAAATTGAAGGGAACACTGTCGAGGAGGTTCGCACCCGTCTTGCTGAGCGGGGCTACCATCCGCGCTCTTTGGCTGTCGATGCAAATTCCCAACAACCCGCTCAGAGTTTGGCTCCACCGCAAAATCTCCCCATTGCCACCGTTGCACAACGACAAGGAGGGGTGACTTTGGCGGGCAACGCGGCACGCTATGCGAAGCAAAGCCGTGTTGCACCTCAAGTGAAGACCACCTTCTCTCCGCCCACGCAGGCAAACACAGGCTCCAACTTGGGAGGGGTGAGCGATAAAGACCTGCTCCTCTTTTTTCAACAGATCGCTGCACTGGTGCGGAGTGGTATGACTCTTTTTACGGCGTTGGACAATTTGGGGGCAAGGACGCAGAACCCTGTCCTTCGTAAATTGGTTCAGGAGATGGCGAGTTTCGCACAACGTGGAGGACGCGTCTCGGATGTGATGGCGCAGTATCCGCGCATCTTTCCAGAGCATTCTGTAGGAATGGTACGCGCGGGCGAGTTGGGAGGTTTTGTTGAGATTTCCCTAGAGGAGATCGCCCTCGATTATGAGCAGAAAATGGCGATCAATAAATGGACATGGCTCCCCAAACGGATGATCACACTCTCCTACTTTGCGCTTCCATTTGGGATACCGCTCTTCGGAACGCTTTTCAGTAGCCTCGATATTGCCGCGAACCTCAAGCTTTACTTGTCTCAAGTGCTTCTCATATACCTGCCTCTCTTCACGGCTCTCTATGCTGGGGTGATTGTGGCATACTATAATATTCAGAACCCAAAATGGAGGCACTTCCGAGATAAGATGGTACTCTCTCTGCCTCCCTTCGGGACTCTGCAAAGGCAGGTGGCTTTGGGGAATTTCGTGCGGATGCTGAGGCGACTCTACCGGGCTGGTGTTGCTCCCATTCACGCATGGGATGGGGCGATGCAGACCGCAAATAACGTCCACATTCGAGAGAGCCTCGCCTCCTCCTACATCATGATGCAACAGGGCGCAACAATGGGAGAGGCGTTTGCCCACACTCGGCTATTCGACAACTCTATTGAGCAGTTGATTATTACAGGGGAGCAGTCGGGAGAGCTGGATGTGATGCTAGATCGCGCCGCCGAACAGTATCAAAATGCCATGCAGGAGAGCACAAACCACGTTAGAAACGGTATTGCCCGCATCGGGCGTTTGGGGATGCTGGTATTGGGGGGGGTACTTCTGTGCTGGCTGGCTTTTTCCTATTTTCGTGCCGTCTTGAACATACCCAAGATGGTGTTTCCTGAGCTAGAGTAAGAGGCTCTTTTTGGAGAGGAGAAGTATTCGATGCAACAGTTCGCCTTTACCGCAACCGATACACTGGGCAACTCGGTGGGAGGAGCCGTCTTCGCAAATGACATGGTGAGCGCCACGGAACAGATTCGGGAGATGGGCTATCAACCTGTACGCGTGGAACTCACTCAGATGACGACTCCTGCGCCTCCCATTCCTGCGCCCTTTACCTCTGCCACTCCTACAGAGACTGTAGAGACACAGTATGACCTAAACCTAGTCCCAAAGCGCACTCTGCTTGGGGGCGATGTTGTGGAGACTCATGAGCAGAGGCACGAGCCTTGGGAGCGTGGTGGCGCGATTCCACAAGAGAGCCTCTATGATAAGCCCGTTGTGAAAATGAATGCAGAGGGGATCGTGATACGACCACTACCCACCCCTCTTGCCGTCAATGCTCAAGCAGGGGGGCAAACGGTATCTGCCACAACCGGTGGAATATCTGAGCGCGGGCACGTTGCACGAGTTCCTCTTGGCGCGAGAGGGGAGCCTGCTAAGTCTGCGGGGCAACTCTTCAAAGAGACTTTCCTTTACCCTATCATTTCTGGAGTTGTTCTCAAAGATTTGGTTCAGTTTTATCGTCAGTTTGCCACGCTCATCAACGCGGGGCTTACGATCCACCAAAGCCTCTCTTCCCTAGAAGCCACCACCCAAAACCCGAAACTTCAGGAGATTGCCCGTGCTGGAATGAAGCAAGTACAGCAAGGGGGCAGGTTCTCCGAAGTGATGGCACAATACCCTTGGATATTTAATAGCCTTCAACTCGAAATGATCCGTGCGGCAGAAGAGGGGGGCATGCTTGATCAGGTTCTACGCCATATTGCCGACTATGTGGAGCATGAATTAGAGATGCGTCGCATGATTAGCCGAGAGACATTCTATCCCAAGGTTGTCCTCTTCTTTGCGCTGATGATTATGGGACGCACGGGACTCACAGGGGGTGCTCTTGCTGTTGTGGGGCTTGTGGTGGGAGAGGCAGGAGGGGCAGGAGGGGTAGGCTACCTTGCCAACACCGTTGGCTTTGGAGGAGCGATCCTCTTGACCATTTTCGCCGCTGTGGCGATCTACCGCCTCTTCTTCTTTAATGCCGTGGCGGTGCGTGAGACTGTTGACCGAATAAAAATTAGCCTGCCAGTTGTGGGTAAGATTACCCGACAATTTGCATTGGCGCGGTTTGCACGATCCTTTGCGGCTCTCTATCGGGGTGGCTTCACCATGTCCCGCGCACTGGAGATAGCGGGAAGTTCGAGCGGAAATGCTGTCGTGCAAAAGGTTGTGCATGAAGCCATACCGGCAGCTCAACACGGAATGCTGGTGAGCGACAAACTGCGTGCCTCTGGGCTTTTCCCACCCATGATTATTGACATGTTTCATACGGGGGAGATGACAGGCGGCTTGGATACAATGATGGACAAATCCGCCGACTACTTTGAGGAAGAGGCAAAGCTAAAATCGCATCAGGCGGCTATTGTGTTTGGGGTGATCATCTTCTTCATAGTGGCTATCTTGGTGGGGAACGCGGTTATATCGGGCTACGTGGGGTTGGCAGGAAAATCCACAACCGTTCCTGAAGGACCGTAGCCACCACATAGCAAAGTTAGGAGTATCTCTGGGTGGAATCTGATCTCTATGCGATTTTGGGGCTGACCTCCTCTGCTACACCGGGGGAGGTCAAAAAGCGGTATCGTACCCTCGCAAGGCAGTACCATCCCGATGTGAACTCAAATCCGGACGCTTCGCACAAGATCAAGGAGTTGAACTCTGCCTATGAGGTGCTGGGGGATGCCGAGAAGCGTGCTCTCTATGATGCCGAGAAACTTCTGAATCAGCGCACTACGCCTCAGACTCCGCCACCGCCACAACAACCCTCCCCGCCTCCCAAGCCAAGCCCGAACTCTGCTCCCAAACAGGAGACGGGTTTTACTTATGACGGTTTCGGGCGCACCACCCCAAAAGAGCCTCCTACTGCCACCAAGGCAGAACCGCCAAAACAACGCCCAAAACCACCTCCTCCTCTGCCACGTGCAGAACCGTTTTTGGAAGAGGCACGCCTCGCGTATGTAAACAAGGATTTTCGTGCTGCGGAGCAGTATTGCCAGCAGGTACTTGGCATCGATGCAAAGAACGCCTCTGCCTACGAAATGTTGGGCGATATCTGCATGAAACGGGGACAGAGAGATCGAGCACTCACTTGCTACACCTACGCCATTCAACACAATCCAAATCACCTTGGCTTGCGAGAGAAGCTAGAACGCGCCTCTGGTAGTGCCAAGACGGGACGCGCCACGCGCCCTATTGTCACACGCCGCCGTGCCTCCCTTGCGAAGTCGCTTATTTCAATCGAAAAAAGGGATGGTGTGATCACGGGCTTAGTAGTTTTGCTTTTTGCGTCTCTTGTGGGAATGGTTGCTTGGGTACGTATCGATCCGGGAACCCCCTTTTTCGGGGAGATTTCCCTCAATATACTTTTGGGGCTTTGTGTCGGAGGGCTAGAGGGCGGAATGCTACTTGGCTTCTTGGGACGCATGCGCCCAATGCAAGAAGAGACCTCCGAGCTACGACTCGGCAAAACAGCGCGAATGTGGCTTTTTGCCTCCGCGCTGGTCTGGTTTTATGCCTCTTTGATTGGTTATTCGGCGATTGCTATAAAACGCCGTCAAATTTCCTATTCGCTCTTAAGAGCCTATGGGATAACGCTTCTTTTCATCCTTCTTTTTGTGGTTGCCTATTCGCCTCTGGGTGCCACATCCTCTACAGTGCAACTCGCCGCTTTCGGCGGGAATCTGCTTTTCCCAATGCTTTTGTTGGGCTGGTCTTTGGCGGACAGGATTCGTTTGCGCTAATTTCAGCTAACCGTCGATACTGGCACACTTGCCCACTGAGAGGGGCGAGCAGGGCAGAGTTTGTGAATCATGTTTTTGATCCTCCGGTATTTTTTACAAGCACATCCCTATGATAGCATCGATTTCTGGTGTGCACCATGAAGGGAATCATAGTAGAGGAGTGACATAGGTCACAGTTTGGCGAATGCCCTTGATTTCGGTCAGAATGTTGTCACTATTTGCGATTTAAGAAGACCGAACAAGAGGTCTATGAAGCCTTAGAGCCAACTTGATAGGGTAAGTATATCCTGCCACTTCAAAAACACCGATCTGTAAATACACCGAGGAGGGAATTTCTGAACATGAGACCAACCATTCCGCTCATTATTGTGCTGATGCTCTTTTCCTGTGCTAGCCGCGCCGATGAGAGCCTGGACGCTATCAAGCAGGAGATACAGGAGCTAAAGCGTCGGGTTCTCACTCTGGAGGAGGCAAATCGTCAACTTAAACAAAAAATTGAAGTTGAGCGGTTGGTCGTCAAGAAAGAGTTGATCGTTTCCGATACGGGGCAACCCTGGGAAAAAGGCTATGAACTCCACCAGATTCCCCGTGGCATTTATGCCCGTTCGCTTTGGGACGGTCCCGGTGGGCTTTGGGTGCGTAGTCGCTTGATTAAGGGGGAGATCGATGATCCGTTCGATGATCGGTTTCACGCACTAGAGCGGGATGGCACTCTGCGACGTACTCCTGGGCATATCTCCTGGAACGTATGGATAGACGGCGCGTGGAGGCAGATGGCAATCATTCAAGGGGAAGGTATTGAGCTCTCAGAATTGCCGTTTGCGCAATGGAATGGGGGGAGCCATCCGGGGCGAATTCGCTTCCAAACCTATCGCCCAGAACATAACGAACCCATGACAGATGCATTGATTGGTCAAGGGATGATGTCATTGGGGGGCGGGGGATATGGAGGAGGGGGCTTGCCTTACCCGCGTGAAGTGTTACAATTGTGGGGTGGCTCTTTAAGCCAGATATCTCTTCCAACTCCTACCGCGCCTGTAGTCCTAAAACAGGATTCTTCGGGAGTACACCACTATGCGCTGATTGCCGTTGGAGCACAAGGAAAGCGTTCTCTTCGTTCTAGCACCACAAAGGCGACTGGTCTTGCGAGCTTGCGATGGGACAGTGTTCCCGGTGCCGATGCCTACATCGTGGTACGAGACGGACGCGAGATTACAGGGGCGATACGGATGGAGGGCTCAAATAAACTGTGGACAGACAAGGGGGCGAAATAGAGGCACACACCAACTGGAGTGATTGGTATCACCTTGCCCGTTTCGTTCGCCTGTTCTTTGTGAGAGAGGCGGATAACGATACTGTGGGCAAGATGAGAGCTTACGAGTTGCGAAAAAAATAGAGACTCGCCTTCACCTTACCAGATCACGGGGTGTATGAATCTTCAAACCCGTTATACAAAGAGTTGCCGTTCCTACGATATAAATAGGAGTACAATACTTTGAAGTCTCAAAGACAGAGGAGCTAAAATAAATGGCGGAGCAACCGCATGTTTTGGTGCGCGATCTTGTCAAGACCTATCGGGTGCATGAGCGGGAGGCGGGGGCAGGAGCCTCTTTTCGGAGTCTCTTTAAGCGGAAGTACAAAGAGGTGGAAGCCGTTAAGGGAGTCTCCTTCCAACTTATGCCCGGCGAAGTGGTTGGCTTTCTGGGTCCCAACGGTGCTGGCAAAACCACGACTCTCAAGATGCTCTCTGGTTTGCTCTATCCTACCTCTGGGGAGGCACGTGTTCTTGGCTTTGAACCCTGGAAGCGGGAAGCCGCCTATCTGCGACAACTGAGCTATGTGCTAGGTAATCGCTCTCAATTGGCTTGGGATATTCCCGCGATGGATTCCTACCTTGTCAATCAGGCGATCTACGAGATACCGGAGAAGCAGTTTCGGGAAACCCTCGATGAGCTGGTTGCCCTGCTCGATTTAGAGAAGCTGCTCAAGAAACCTGTGCGTGGGCTTTCGTTAGGAGAGCGCATGAAGTGTGAGCTTGCGGCTTCGCTTTTGCACCGCCCGCAGGTTCTCTTCCTGGATGAGCCGACTTTGGGAGTCGATGTGACGATGCAGAATCGCATTCGGCAGTTCGTGGCAGAGCATAATCGACGCTATAATGCCACGGTTCTGCTGACAAGTCACTATATGGCGGATGTGACGGCACTCTGCAAACGTGTGATCGTCATCCATCACGGCAAACTGCTCTATGACGGGGACTTGGCGGCTCTCAGCGAGAAGTTTGCGCCCTTCAAGCAGGTTCGCCTCGATCTACAAGATATGGCGAGTGCGGAACGCGCCAAAGAGTTTGGGGAAGTACACTCACAGGAGGGAACCAAAGTGACCCTGCGACTCCCCCGTGAAAAGACCTCTAGCGTTGTTGCACGGCTCTTGGCAGAGCTGCCCGTCATCGATCTCACGGTGGAAGACCCCGCCATAGAAGAGGTCATCGATCAGGTTTTTCAGGGGGTGGAGGCGTGAAATACTGGATCAACATCTATCGGGCACACCTGAAAATCGGTACCGCAATCATGTTTCAGTATCGCTTTGCTGTGCTGATCTGGGCAGTTTGGGGTTTTGTGGGACCATTGCTAGGGCTTGCTGTTTGGTCTGCGGCTTCCTCGTCACATGGGGGCAATATCACAGGACCACAAGGCGCGACATTTACGGATCGTGACTTCGCCGCCTATTTTCTTGTCTTCATGATCGTCTCACACCTCACCATGTCGTGGGACGCCTTTGAGTTTGCATTTCGGGTGCGGGACGGGAATCTCTCCCCACGCTTGCTCAAGCCCATTCATCCCATTCATGGCGATCTAGCAACGAACCTCGCGTTCAAGTTCGTCACCTCCACCATGCTACTCCCCATTTGGGCACTGCTTTTCTATTTTTTGAAACCCTCTCTGCCTCCTCCAAACTGGACGCAACTGCTTGCCATTCCTGCGATCTTGATCGCGCTCGTTTTGCGGTATATCTGGCAATACAGTCTTGCTCTCATCGCCTTCTGGACGACGCGGGTAGAGGCAATAAACCAGTTTTACTTCACGCTCGACGGCTTTTTGGCGGGACGCATTGCTCCGTTGGCACTGCTTCCGGGTTGGTTAGGAGTTGTGGCAACCTATTCCCCCTTCCGTAGCATGGGCTACTTTCCAGTGGAGTTGATCTTGGGGCGTGTGCCATCCGATCAGATACTTTCGGGCTTTCTGTTTCAGGTGTTTTGGCTTGTGGTTGGGGTTGGAGTCTTTCGCCTCATGTGGGCAGGGGGCATCAAACAATATTCGGCGGTGGGAGCATGAGATATTTACGCTTACTGGGTGCCTTTTATCGCACTAGCATACAGACCGATATGGAGTACCGGGCAGACTTTTTCACCCGCATCATCGCCAGTCTCTTGGGGCTACTCACCACCATTGGAAGCCTCTCTGTGGCATTCACCTATACCACCAATATTAAAGGCTGGTCTTTCTCGCACGTCATGGTCTTGCTGGCGGTGTACTATCTCATGGATGGCTTGATAGAGACCTTCATTGCCCCAAATATGAGGAATATCATGGCGCAGGTGCGAGAAGGAACCCTTGATTTTGTGCTGCTCAAGCCCGTTGTGCCTCAGTTTATGGCGACGCTGAGGACGATTAATATCTGGCGTATCGCGAATATTCTTGTGGCATTGGGCTTAGCAGGCTACAGCATCAGCCGACTTTCGCTCTCTGTAGGATTATCCGAGGCGAGTTCGTTCGCAATCACTCTCCTAGCGGGTACGGCAGTGGTATACTCTTTCTGGTTGTTTTTGGTAACTCTCACCTTCTGGTTTGTGCGACTAGACAATATTGAGCAGGTGATATGGCAAGCCTTCGAGGCGGGACGCTATCCAATTGAGATATATCCATATTGGTTGCGTGGTGCGCTCACCTACGTCATTCCAGTTGCCTTCATCATTACGGTTCCCGCAAAAGCACTCACGGGGCAGTTGGCATTTAGTTATTCGTTCGTTGCTTTGGGCATGGGTTGCCTTTCTATACTGCTCTCCTCCGCTTTTTGGAGGTATGGGCTTCGGTTTTACACGGGAGCCTCCTCCTAAATTTCAAAGAGAGTGGTCTTGTCTATGTCTGTTTCCTCCCCGGGGTCAGTGACGCGCCTAGAGCAATTTGCTCTCACCGCGTGTATGTTTCTGAGCGTCGCCACCATTGGGTTTTTTCAACCGTTCATCCCTCTGTTTTTGGAAGCCTCCGGCATGACACGGAGTCAGATCGGGCAAATAGCAGGAATCGGAACAGGTTTGGCGTTTCTGCTTCAGCCTCTTATTGGGAAACTCTCCGATAGACTGGACGCGCGCCGTCCTCTCATGATCGTGACCGCCATTGTAGCGGGATGTTCCTACCTCTTTTATCGTTCCGCGCACAGCCTACTCCTGTTCATTGTCCTCTCCGCGATTGGCTCCAACGCTATCTCCTATTTTGGCTCCGCTTGCGCGGTATTGGTGGGACGCCTCGCGGTGGGATCAGGGCGTGGAGGAGCTCTCTACGCCAAATATCGGCTCTGTGGGTCTGTGGGTTATGTCTTCTTTTCGCTCATTGCGGGGGGCTTGGTGCAACGAGCCGGTAATGGGCAGGGGCAGATGGGGCGCCACGAACTCTCTGTCCTCTTTCTTTATGGTCCCCTTATCTTCTTTGCCATTGCGATTGTGTCGTGGTTTGTTCCCGACCGCAAAATAGTGCCTTCCAAACCCAAAGGACAGCGTCATTCTAAGCCGGAGAAGGTGGCACTTCCTGCCAACATGCGGTACTTTCTTATTGCCTACTTCTTTTATATGTTTGCGATGTTTGGAGCCTCCGGCTATCTCAGTCTCTACATGAAATCTTTGGGGACATCTGCCCTTTGGATTACCTACATTTTCTCATTGGGAGTCGTTTGCGAGGTGCTTGTGATGTCTCAGGTGGGGCGTTTCGCGGATAGGTATGGCAGGCGTCCTGCCCTTGCATTCGCGTTTATACTGCTACCCATTCGGCTTCTGCTCTATATCCCCGCAACGGGACCCCTATGGGTATTGAGTGTGCAACTCATGGATGGAGTGAACTTCGGCATTATTGGCACTATCGGGATCGTTTTCGCCAATGATATTGCCACAGAAGGGAACCGTGGGTTAATGCAGGCAAGGCTGGCAGGCTCTGCCAGCCTTGCTACCATGCTCTGCCCTGCGGCGTGTGGCTGGCTGGCACAGAAGTACGGCTTTGGCGCGATGTTTGCCCTCACCGCGTTTATGGGGGTGTTGGGAGCCATAGTCTTTTTGCTTTTTGTGGAGGAGACGCACACGCCTGTTATGGCACTTTCCGAGAGGGTTCCTGTGGTATTGCGCCCCCTATTTCGCATTTTGGATGCTCCTCTACTCAGGAAGCCCTCGGCGATAGAGTGAGCCAACAAGGATTTTGCACGTGCTAGGGTGAATCGTTCTACAGCATATTCACTCTCGGTTCGCTCATTTTTCGGGGGAAATCCCGAATTGGGTGGTTAGCCTCACATAGAGACCAGCAGAACATCCCGACAACTCCAGAATCTTCTGCTGTAGCCCAGTTAAGGCGTTCAAATAGCGAATGTAGTGTCCGTTTT
>CAMCUQ010000094.1 GCA_945878775.1 Chthonomonas calidirosea | reverse complement strand
CTGATGGATCGGCACTGAAAGCTGTCAAGCAGATTGTGAATACCGCAGGGCTAAACTTCAAGGGGATTCACTGTCATGTCGGTTCCCAATTACTCGATACCGATACCCACGAGCAGGCAGTAGAGATAATGGTCAACCTGCTTAAAAGCATTCGCGCCGAAATTGGGATAGAGGTAGAGGAATTGAATATAGGGGGCGGCTTGGGAGTGCGCTATCTGAGCCAACAGGAACCGCCCTCCTATGATGCCTTTGCAGAAGCCATTACCACTCCCTTGAAAGCCGCGCTAGACACTGCGGGAATCCCCTACCCAGAGCTTTTGCAGGAGCCGGGGCGGGCTATGGTGGGCGAGGCGGGAACAACGCTTTACACCATTGGCGCGATCAAGACCGTCCCCATTTCCGAGGAGCCGGGAAAGCGTACCTATGTTGCTATTGACGGAGGGCTTTCCGATAACCCGCGCCCACAACTCTATGAGGCGGTTTATGAATGTCTCGTGGCAAATAAAGCAGATTGCCCTGCCTCAGAGTGTGTCACCATTGCAGGTAAGCATTGCGAAACCGATATTATGATCTGGAATACGTCTATTGCGAACCCCGAAACGGGAGATGTGCTTGCTGTCCAAACGACAGGAGCCTATAACCACGCAATGGCAAGCAACTACAACCGCTTCTTGCGCCCTGCGGTGGTCTTGGTAAATGAGGGGGCGGCAGACCTGATTGTGGCACGAGAGACGTTGGAGCAATTAGTTCAAAATGAGCGTCTTCCTGAGCGTCTCAAGAGCTAGAAGAGAGGGTGCAGATGGATGGTGAGAGACTAGAGCTTTTCATACTCGGCATGATCGTGATCGTGTTTAGCATTGCGCTACACGAGTTTGGTCATGCTATCGCCGCAGACAGACTAGGCGATCCGGGACCCCGACAGGCTGGACGGATTACGTTGTGGCCCGTTAGCCATTTCGATCCCTTCGGCTTCATAATGATGTGTGTCACGCTCTGGACAGGTTTCGGCTTGGGTTGGGGAAAGCCCGTTATGGTGAACCCCCGCACTTTCCGCAATCCACGCCGCGATATGGTGGTGGTAGCGGTTGCAGGACCCGTGATGAACCTCATTCTGGCGGTGGTGTTTGGGCTTGCCGCGAGAGTGATGATCCAAACGGAGAGTCTGCCGGAGGGAACCTTTGGAACCCTCATTAAGCTCTTTGTCTATATCAATTTGGGGCTGATGTTCTTTAACCTGATTCCAGTTCACCCTCTGGATGGTGGCAAGATACTGAGCGGGCTTCTGCCCAGAGACATGAGCGAGAGATTTGATGGGTTTATGTGGCAATGGGGTCCCCTCCTTCTGCTCACCGCGTGTCTGTCTGGTTCGGGGATTGTGGGAAGCATTATTTCTCCTGCCACGATCCAAACGTATCGTTTAATCTTGGGAATCTAAGTATAGGAACGCATTGCCTATTTTGAAAAGGGAGGTTTATCGTGTCTGAGACGGCTAAGGCTTCAAAGCGCATACTAAGCGGTATGCAACCGACGGGTACAAGTGGGCTACACATTGGGAACTTAGAAGGGGCGTTGCGAAACTGGGTGCGCCTTCAAGACGAGTCTACCCTCTACTGCTGTATCGTCGATTGGCACTCTTTGACGACCCGCTATGCCGATACTCAACAACTGTGGGAGGCGTGTCTCATTCTCGCCGCCGAGTATATCGCCGCAGGAATAGACCCCAAACGCTCCATGGTTTTCATACAGAGCCAAGTAAAAGAGCATGCAGAGTTACATCTTCTGCTCTCGATGATCACGCCTTTGGGCTGGCTGGAGCGCGTTCCAACCTTTAAGGAGAAGCGCGAACTGATCTCGGATAAAGGGGAGGGAGATGAGAGTATCTCTTACGGTCTCCTGGGCTATCCCTGCCTTCAATCCGCAGACATTTTGCTCTATCGCCCCTTGGGGGTTCCTGTTGGCAAAGATCAGGCGGCACATTTGGAACTCTCCCGTGAGATTTGTCGGCGTTTCAATCACCTTTACGGTCCTGTATTTCCAGAACCCAAGTCGATCATTAGTGAGGTTACTGCGGTGGTTCCCGGACTGGATGGGCGCAAGATGAGCAAGTCCTATGGAAACGCAATCTACCTTTCGGACAGTGCCGATGTGGTAGCAGATAAGGTGAAAAACGCCTTTACCACCACCACAAAACTGCGAAAGACCGATCCGGGCGTGCCGGAAACCTGTGTGGTGTGCCAACTCCGACGGGTGTATGATCCAGAGGGCTATTCGACTTCATGGGACGAAGATCGTGCTGGAATACGCGGGTGCATGCAAAGCAAAAAAGAGCTAACAGAGATACTCAATACTGCCCTGGAGCCAATACGGCAAAGACGTGCAGAACTGCTCTCGGATAAAGGAGAGTTGGAGAACATTCTGAAAGACGGAGCGGACCGCGCCCGTGAGACGGCTGTCGAAACGATGGACCTCGTTCGTAAGGCGATGGGATTGCGCTAGCGAGTCTCAACCAATGCATAAAGCAAGACTTTATATTTTGCCACTGAAGGCAGAAGAGGAGTGGAGAAGATGATTCAGATCGCGGAGATATTACCACCAGAGCCTTCTGGGTTATGGCGACTTGTTCAGCAGGCGGGTGTTTTTCACGTTGTGGGGCGAATGCCTAACGACGATGGCGGCGCGGATCGCCCGTGGGATTTCATGCCCCTAATGCGGATGAAGAAGCACCTTGAGGACGCTGGCTTTGAGTTGTCGGTGATGGAAGCCACCCCTCCCATGGACAAGATTCGTTTGGGCTTGCCCGGTCAGGAAGAGGAGTATGAATGGCTCTCCACCATGATCACCAATATGGGCGCGTTGGGGATTCCTGTCCTCTGTTATAACTTTATGGCGCACTATAACTGGATGCGAACCTCTACCACCATTCCTGGACGTGGTGGCGCATTGGTCACAGGTTATGATAATGCGGTGATGAAGGATGCTCCGCTCACACAGTATGGAGTGGTGACGGAGGAGCGACTCTGGCAGAACTTTGAGACGTTCCTGAAGCGCATTCTGCCCGTTGCTGAAAAAGCAAAGGTTAAACTCGCTCTGCATCCCGACGATCCCCCCCTCTCGCCCATTCGAGGCATAGGACGTATTATACGAAGTGTAGAGGCGTTTCAGCGGGTGCTGGACATGGCGGAGAGTGAGTATAATGGCTTAACACTCTGTCAGGGCAACTTTACGCTTATGACCGATGATGTTCCGGGAACCATTCGCCATTTTGGGAACCAAAAACGTATTCACTTTGTACACTTCCGAGACGTGAAGGGCACTCCTGAGCATTTCACCGAGACGTTTCATGAAGAGGGTAAGACCGATATGCTTGCCTGCATGAAGGTCTACAAAGAGATCGGCTTTGAGGGCGTGCTACGCCCCGATCATGTTCCCACCATGGAAGGGGATGTGAACGATACTCCCGGCTATTCGAGCATCGGGCGTCTGCTTGCGATTGGGTATATTGTGGGGTTGCGTGAAGCGGTCTACGGACGACCCAACAAATAGCAGTTATGAGTGTAGAACTTAGCCGTTTGTTTTGAAAGTTCGGGAGGGGAGAGGGAGGCATGCCATGAACACTCCACAATCGCTCCAAGACTCTGTACCCAATGGTGTTCAATTAGAGGAGCTTGCGTTTGCCCTCTCTCTCGACTCGGGGCATGCATTGCACTTTGCCTCCGTTCAACCTTATGGAGCCGTGGAACGTGCCTCTATAGAACTCCTTGATAGGCTAGGGGAGGAAATAGAGGTCATTCCCATCACCCTCAAACCTCCCCTGCTCTCTCCCATCGAAAGCCTGATTGAAGCCATCCATGACAGCGTGAAAAGCATATTTGTTCATGGTGAAGTGGATACAGGCAAGCAGAAAGTCTACTTCGTTTTTGGGCTGAGCGAGGTATTAGGCGCGGAGAATCGATTTGCAAATGAGGCTCTTTTTCGCTTAAACAGCATTCGGGATGATCTGCTCACCTTGCATGGTTCCACCCTCTTCTGGCTTAAACCGGAGACCCTTCACATGATCGCTAGTCGGACGCCCGACATCTGGAGTTGGACGACAACTGTCTCCCGATTGATCTACGAAGAGGTGGAAGAGAATCTCACACCGCGCTACTTAGCGACGCCTACAAGCGAACAAAAAGGAGAGACTGCCCCCAAAACGAGTCCACAGCAAGAAGCCACTTCTGAGATACTCTCTGCTCTTCCCTCCTATCTTCAGGAAGTGATCGTCTTGAAGGACATCTATGGGCTAAGTGAAGAAGAGATCGCCAAGAGACTGAACATGAGCGAGAGTGCCGTCCGTCGCGCCCTCTTACGGGCACATCAGATACTTCGTAAGCACCTCACTACCACCTAATGCTTTGCAATGATAGAAGCCCCCTGCTCCCTGAGCGGGAGGAAACGCCCCTGTACTACCCCCTAATTATTTGCTGTGAAGCGAATATTTCGCAAAAGCCGTAACTGATAGAGCGTGAACCCCACAAGCATGGCTCCCATAATCCAAGCCGCCGCCGTCGCATAACCGAACTTCAGATACATAAAGGCGTTGTACCATATCTCTAGCCCAATCGTATGGGTACGATAAAGGGGACCTCCACCCGTCATTACAAAAATGTTCTCCATCGCCTTGAAAGAGCCGATGAACGCCCCCACAAAGTTGATCATGATGAGCGGACGGAGAGAGGGAACCGTGATGTATCGAATCTTATGCCAGATGCTTGCGCCATCAATATCCGCAGCCTCATAGACATCCTCAGAGATCGACTTGAGCGCGGCGAGATAGAGAATGCTACCAGGACCCGCCCCTGCCCAAATGACGGGCAACACCACCGCTAACATCGCAAAAGTGGGGTCTCCTAGCCAGTCGATCTTCATATCGCTCTTTAGGTGAAGAGGGAGATGAAGCCACTGCCCAAGCGTGTTCCAAGCCTCAATAAGCCCATGCAACATCTGGTTGAAAAGCCCCTGCTCCGTGGGCGCATAGAACTGCTTCCAAAGGAAGGCGATCACAAGCCCTGAAGTGACCGCAGGAAGATAGTAGAGAGAGCGATAGAGCATCTTGCCACGCGGTATCTCGGCGAGAAGCAAGGCAAGCAGGATAGGGAGACAGAACCCTAAGCCAAGTGTCAATCCCACGTATTCGAGACTGTGGAGAATCCCCTTCCAGAAGGTCTCTTGCGTTGCCACTTCGATGAAGTTATCCAGTCCAATCCAACGGGTCTTTGCCGCGATACGATAGTCCTGAAACGCCATGAGTAGCCCACGCGCCAGAGGAAAATATGCCCAAAGTGCGATGCTTCCCACCGCAGGAAGCATGAATACCCACGCAATAAGGTGGTAACGAAAGCGATTCGTTCCTGCCATGCGAGAGCCTTCGGTATCGGTAATCGCCATAGAGAGACGCCGAATCATCAATACACCCAAGCCCAAAATGAGCGCAAACCCTCCGGTCACTGCCCCCAACGCTATCTGCCGACGGCGTTTTTGAACCTCCGGCTCCACATAACCCAACAGCTTTGCATCTATCGTCTTGGCGGCGCGGTTTAGTACCTCTGTGGGATCATGATCCGGGTAGAGTCCGATCTCGACAAGAGGCTGATCGAGTTCCGTATAGATAAGTTGGCAGTTCTCCCCAAAAGGCTCCGGCTTGCCGTTCTTGAAAAGCTCCTCGGTTGCCTTCAACCACTCTTTATTTGCCCCCGTAACATATTCAAGGTAGCCGTGCTTTTTTAGGCTCAAGGGGCTGAGGTACATACCAAGCCCGGCATCGATATAGGCGCGAGTTCGAATGGCATCTGCCTCATCGGAACCCATGTACTTCACAAATTCCCATGCCGCTTGTTGCACTTTGGGGTCTTTTTGGAGGGCGCAAATACCCCACATAGAGGCGTTCAATTCGTTGGCAGAGATACCTGTAGGACCCTTGGGCATGGGCGCAATCCCAATAAGAGCAGGGCTAATGTTGATACTGGCACGGTTTGCTATCGCGTTGGATTGGTACTCGAACCACATCGCTTGATGGTTTTTGCCCACATAATCGTTTAACACATCGGTAGCACGAACCGCAACGCCTCTCTGCTTCTGTCCATTTGGAAGCGTCCATTCTTCCGCAACCAGTTTGCGATAGAACTTGAGTGCTGTTACGCCTTCAGGGGTATTGAACGCGGAAGCCCAACGTCCGTCAGGAAGCTCGCGCACCACCTCACCACCTGCCTGCCAAAGAAAGTTGACCCAGTACCAAGAGGTGCCTTGTGGACTGGAGTCGAACCCAAAACCCCACTGCCCCTTTTCCGGCTTCGTCAGCTTTTGGGCATAAGTATAAAATTCGTCCCATGTGCGGGGAGGGTGCTCAGGGTCTAGCCCTGCCTCTCGAAAGAAGTCTTTACGGTAGTAGAGTGCCTGCACCCACTGCTGATAGGGAAAGGCGTAGACATGCCCGCGCACATTCAGTACCTTGCGAATGTTGGGATGAATAGGCTCTAGGACTCTGGGGTCTTGAGCAATGAGATCATCAAGGGGAAGGAGAAAACCCTGCTTTATGTAGCTCTCCATTTGACGAAAATTAACATACATTACATCGGGGGCAAGCCCACCCGCAATTGCCATGAGGACACCCGACTCGTTTGCGGGACCATTGACCTGCAACCCTGTGGCGGCTTCGAGATGAATAGCGGGGAATTTTTTTTCGAAAGCGTCGATGATCTGGCGGTTGGCACGCTCAAAGGGACCCCCTTCTGCACTGCGGGGAATGCCCCATACCCGCACCGTAACGGTCTGGGCATGGGTGGGCAATGCCAGGACCAAGAGAGCCAAAAAGAGGAAGGTTTTGAGGGTTCGGCGCATAGAACTACTTCTCCGTGGGCAGTAGAATACCGCGCAGAATGACGTTCTGGGCGAAAATGAAGACGAGAAGGGTGGGCAGTGAAGCGATGGTCAGAGCTGCCATATTGATATACTGGGCATGGTTGATCTGTAATTGGTAAAGCCAAACCATAATCGTCCACATCTTGGGGTCTTGGCAGATTATGAGTGCGAACATGAAGGCTCCATAGGAGGCGGTAAAGGCTTCTAGAGCGATGACTGCGAAGATAGGACGCGCAAGCGGAAGCGTGATCGTTAGGAACATACGCGCTTCGCTAGCTCCATCGATCATGCCTGCCTCATAGAGGTCGCGTGGGAGGCTATCGAAGAACCCTTTCAGCAGGAATATCGAGAATCCACTGGCGGCTCCGGGCAGTATCAAAGCCCAGTAGGTATTCAGGAAGCCCAACTCTTTCAAAAGCAGGAAGTTTGGAATCATGGCTACCTCTGCGGGGAACGCCATTGTCGCCAACAAAAAGAGGAGGACATTGTAGGCGTAGGGGAGCCTGTAGCGAGAGAGCGCATAGGCGCAAAGCGGATTCACCGTAAGAGTGGTGAGAATCATGGCAAGGCAAAAGAGAATGGTTACCCAAAGCGCGCGCCCATGCAAAAGCAGATAATCTATGACAAGGTTATAGTTGTGGGTGATGTAGTTGCGTCTAAGGTGCAGAGCATTGTCTAGGACATACCGCGCGTCGGCAAGATAGTAGGGCGCGTTCATCTTTGCGATAGTGGAGAGGTCGGTGATGCTATAGGTATTGTAGTGGCACCGTATCGCGTTATAGACCTCACTGGTGAAGACGCGCCGAAAATTGCTATCTGGCTCTTTGAGAGAGACTTTTGCGATAGGAACGGCTTTTGAAATAAACTCTCCCCAGTCCTGCGTTATGCGCCCATTACTCGGTAGGGGATTTGGGAGATCATACTCCCCGTTCGCGTTTTTGAGGCTGTCGTAGGCGCGGTCGAGTTTTGGATAGCTTGGATAGCGCACTTTCAGGAATGCCCGATACTCTGGGAGCGCTGTGGGCAGGATGAGGTAACGAAATGGGACGAATCTCCGCACAAAACTCTCCCAATCGGCGCGTGCCTGTGGGTTTGTAGGAGGATGACTAGGGATCGTGATCTCTGCAAAAGAACGGATACCCCCCCAAACTTTGGCGACTTTACGAATATCACCTCCGTAGTGGGGAGCTTCCTCTTTGAGGTAGTGTGCGAAGAGGACATCTAAACCGGCTTCAATGAGCCAATTTTTGGGAAGGGTGCGCTTCCATTCCAGAAAGTCGCGTTCTTTTTGGGAAGTACCCAAACTCCAGTTTCGCGCAGTGAGGCGTTCTATTGGCGGAGAGACGGTCTCAAAACTCTGATGCTCTTCATGGTGGGAACGATTGAGTGCCTTGATATCGTTTTGAAAACGCTCGCGTAGGTAGCTTCGCCAAGTAAGTGTCAAGTTTCCTACATGGACACCATAGCCTCGGAAGCCCGCTTCTAGCTGATCAATCGGGGTATCGGCGTGATGAAACTGCCAGAAATGGAGGATATTGCGAGAATCAAGGGTGTTCAGATTGGTGGGAAGTGTGACATCCGAGAGCCGTTTGAAATCGGTTCGATAGAGCAGATTGATCCGCTCAAGGTCTCCGGCATACTTATCATCTACATATTTTGCGAAGAGGGCGTTATTGTCCGAAAGATAGCGGGGAATGACGCGGAACTCGTTTGTGTCGGTGCTACTGGTGATGGAAGTTCCCAGCATGAGCAGGAACGGGTAGAGCATGGTGAGTGCGCCCAACGCAAGCACGAGGTGCATGAGGGCGAAGAGGAGGCGCATCCGTGCCGTTTTACGACCCACACGCGGGATAATAGGCATCGAGAAAACTCCCTCAAAAGTAGAATAATCTCATTATACCTGTTTGGAGTTGGGAAGGGCGATTGGAGTTCTCAAAGCGGGAATCATCACCCTCTTGACAAAATGAAGACTATTACGTTATAACACATGTTATAACTTGTATGCTGCACAGAGAGAAGGCTCTATGACAACCCTCAAACTAACCACTATAGGCAATTCGACTGGAGTAGTGCTTCCACGCGAAATATTGGATCACCTCCGCGTTGGGAAAGGGGATAGTCTATATGTACTAGAGACCCCCAATGGGATAGAACTCACACCTTACAACCCCGAATTCGCTTCACAGATGGAGATTGCGGAGCAGGTAATGCGTGAAGATCGGGATGCACTCCGCAAACTAGCGGAGTAGGAGAATGGCAGAGATAGTCTGGGTTCGAGCGGATGTGGTTTGTGCTATTCACCAAAGGCAAATCGTGGAGCATGGTGGAGCGAAAGGGGTTCGAGATGAAAATCTTTTGCTGTCTGCATTGGCACGCCCACAGAACATTCTTGCGTATGAGGACGCAGAGCCTGATATTGCAAGACTGGCAGCAGCGTATGCATTCGGTATTGCACAGAATCATCCGTTCATAGATGGCAATAAACGGGTTGCCTTAGTGGTATGTAGTACCTTTCTGAAATTGAATGGGTGGAATTTGGTTGCCACACAGTAAGAGAAGGTGTTCACGTTTCTTCACTTGGCTGAGGGTATCCTGACAGAAGCGGAATTGACAGAGTGGATACGCAACAATCTCAAAAAGCAGACCTAGTTTCTCCGTGACCCTGTCCAGTTTCGCGCAGTGAGGCGTTCTATTGGTGGAGTTCTCAAAGCGGGAATCATCACCCTCTTGACAATAAGCGACGGCTATCCTATAGTTGTACTGTGACTGGCGGGCATTGGAGCATGGCAGACACCTAGTGTAGAGGTATTCAGGCAATGAAGAAATATCTACGTTGGCGTTGGCTGTTTTATACAGCTATGATTATAGTGGGAGGTAATCTCCTCATTATGGGAGCCTCCCGCTGGATGAATAACAGGCGCGTGTACACCGCCCTTTCCGCAGAGACGATAAAGGTGCTAGAGAATGGTGAGCAGTTTACATTTTACTCTCTCATTCCCACTATCGATTCTATGGAGTATGTAGAGAAGGGCTCAAAAAAGAAAACGATTTTCCATGACTTTGCAATTAGAGGGCAAAGTCAGATAAAACAGCCTGAAGCACGCAGAGCAATATTGGACGCACTGTATACGGGATTAGGCAAAGGAGAGCTTACGTCTTGCTTCAATCCGCGTCATGGAATTCGGGTGGTGCAAGGCAACAAAACCGTCGATCTCGTCATCTGCTTTGAGTGCCAGCATCTCTACATCCATGATGAACATGGGAAACGGCTCGTCCCTATTATAAGGTTCTCGCAGAGAGCACTTGATCAAGCTCTCGCTGACTCGAATGAACTCAGGGAGAAGCTCAAGTAACACAAATATGCCTATAGTGGAACCATGAGCAAGGTTGATTTCAGGGGTCTTTCGCAAAAAAAGCGGTTTCTCTTGCCTAGCAAGATAACCCTTGAAGAGATATTTTGTCTACTATTTCGAGCTACCAATTTTGCCGGATTTCGAGGTATACTAAGAGTATCTTTTGCGAGAAACAAATATGAATACCTCGTGTGTATTGTAGGAGAGATAGAGTGTCTGATAACCCCATTGAACCCGAAATTGTGTCCGCACCCGAAGGCGGGATCGTGACCATAGACATTGAGCAAGAACTACGCCGATCCTATCTCGGCTATGCCGTCTCAACCCTGGTATCCCGCGCCCTACCCGATGTGCGCGATGGCTTCAAGCCCGTCCAGAGACGCATTCTTTATGCCATGCGTGAACTGGGAATAGGACCCGGCTCGGCGCGTGTCAAATCTGCCAAAGTCGTCGGAGAGACGATGGGTTCCTATCACCCACACGGCAACGACGCCCTCTATCTGACCCTTGTGCGTATGGCACAGGACTTCAGCCTCCGGTATCCTCTCATAGACCCACAAGGGAACTTCGGTAGCATAGATGGCGATGCACCTGCCGCAATGCGTTATACCGAATGCCGACTGACTCCTTTGGCAACCGAGATAATGGAAGACATCGACAAGGATACAGTGGATTGGGGACCTAACTACGACCAGACCCGCAACGAGCCTCGCGTTCTGCCCGGCAAGTTCCCAAACTTCATCTGTAATGGCGGCGAAGGAATCGCTGTCGGAATGAGTACGAGCGTTCCCCCCCATAACCTGCGCGAAATAGTGGAGGCATGCCTCTATCTACTCGATCATCCAGATGCCCCCACGGAGGCTCTTTTGAAGTTCGTTCCGGGTCCCGACTTTCCCACCGGCGCAATGATACTCGGTACAAAAGGCGCGAGAGAGGGCTATCTGACAGGGCGGGGCAAGGTGATCATGCAGGCTCAGCTACAGATTGAGCCAATGGACAACGGTAAGAACGCTATTGTGATCACAGAGCTGCCGTATCAGGTCAATAAGCAAACTCTTGTCGAAAATATCGCAGACCTTGCCAGAAACAAAAAGGT
>CAMCUQ010000093.1 GCA_945878775.1 Chthonomonas calidirosea | reverse complement strand
GTGAACAGCGGGATTATACGGTAGACTAGAGAGGACATCAGGTACTCCGGGAAGAGGATTTGTTTGGCGACTTAACTCTACCTCAGAAGTTGCCTGATGTCGTAACACACTTTTTGTCTACATACTTTTACCGGAAACTAAAGTTACAGGAGATATGCGAAAAGGGCAATGGCTCATGCAGAAAGCCATTGATGCGGGGGGACCCTTTGCGGAGAATACGGCGTGGTGCCGTTCGCGCCTCGCAATGATGCTGATGAGCGATGGGAATTTGCCGGCGGCAAAGCAGGTTATGGAATTGGGATTAAAATCTGCGCCAACCAATATGCATCTGTTGATGGGTATGGGGCGCGTCAAGATGATGATGAAGGACTACACAGGCGCGATAGAGTCTTATAAGCAGGCAAATGCAGTTGCACCCGATCACAATGCTCTCGCAGCCCTTGCAGACCTCTATCGTCTGACGGGCAATAACGCGGAGGTGGAGAAGCAAGAGCAGGCATTAGAGGCACTCCACAACAGTAATCAGGCAAACGGCGTACATGATCATATACAGATGGCGCAATACTACTCTGACCATGCCCGTAACCCTGTGGAGGCAGTGCGACTTGCGGAGGAGCATAAGAACACCAAAAACGTGTTTGAAGCCGACACACTGGCATGGTGCTACTATCAGAATGGACAGTATCACGAGGCAAAAGAGGCTATCACACGCGCTCTGAGCCAACATACTCCCGAAGCGAAATTCCTCTATCATGCGGGCATGATCTCTGCCAAACTGGGTGAGATCAGTCCGGCTCGAAAGTATCTCTATCAGGCTATGAGTCTCAATCCACAGTTTTCTCCTCTGGATGCGCCTCGCGCCATTGCTGCCGTACACGAGTTGGGCAAAGTGAGTTCCTCTGTGGCAAGTAAACCGATAGCGAGGAAAGACGCAACCCGATGAAGCGATTTGCGCTCTGGCTGGCGGTGATACTCTGCGCGGCTTCCGCATGCCCTTGCTACGCACACGACACCCCCTTTAGCTATGTTGATCTACATTTGAAGAGCGGGGGGATTGAGGCGACAATAGAGGCTCCTGTTGCCGACTTTGCCCACTATCTTCCTGCCATTGAGCCAGAGATGCTACTGAACCCCGCAGGAGCTGAGGCGCAGAAGATGCCCCTGTTTGCCCTGCTGAAAGAGCGGTTCCATCTGACTGCGGATTCCAAACCGTTGACGATGGAACTACGGGGAGTGGCACCTTCAGCAGAGCGCAAGAATGTACGCTTTACACTCTTCTTTGCATGGGCTGGGTTTCCCAAGTCCTTGGAGGCACAGAGCCGACTTTTTCCTTATGATTCGCGCCATACAACGTATCTGAACCTTTATGAGGGGAGCCGCTTAGAGCAACAGGCAGTCTTCGATGCGAAAAGTACGAAGAGTGCCTATGTCTTGGGAAGCCGCCAGGGGGTGGGAGAGGTGGTGCGCCAGTTCCTTGCGGAGGGGATACACCATATCTTCATTGGTCCCGACCATATCCTCTTTATTATTGGGCTGATGCTGCTTGGAGGGACGCTCCGCCAACTTCTCAAGGTCGTTACCGCCTTTACTGTTGCACACAGTATCACGCTGGCACTCGCTACCTTGAATATCCTCAGCCCGTCGCCTCGTTTCATTGAGCCAACCATTGCCCTCAGCATTGTATTTGTGGGTGTGCACAGCCTTCTTTGCAGCGCAGAGAAGCGTGACTATCGCCTGCTCTTCGCCTTTGGCTTCGGGTTCATTCACGGTTTTGGGTTTGCCAGTGTTCTGAAGGAGTTGGATTTACCGCGCCAAGCCCTTGGTTGGTCCCTCTTTGCCTTTAATGTTGGAGTGGAGTGTGGGCAGATGTGCATTGTGGTGAGTATTGCGCCACTACTTGCTATGATGAAGCGACACAGTGAACGCATTTCGCGTAGATTCATTACGGCAGCCTCGGTTTTTGTCATTCTGGCAGGTGGCTTTTGGTTTTTCCAACGGCTGTTTATGGCATAGCCTGTCCTTTCAATAGCAATATTTGGTTTCAAGAACGGAGGGAATCCTGCTTTCCAAAGCAGGATTCCCTCTTCCCACTCCTGAATTGTGCAAAGGGAAAGAATTCTGCTGGGATGAAGGAGAGACACGATGGATATTACACGTCGACAACTGATAGCCGGAGGAATCGGGCTGACCGCCTCAATGGGGTTGCCGCTAGGAGCGGAAGCGGGTGCAAGAGGTTTTAGATTTGTGCATATCACCGATCTGCACATTCAACCAGAATTGGGAGCACCAGAGGGGGTCGCGAAGGCTGTGCAGAAGATACTAGGCTTGAACCCGCGCCCCAACTTTATTGTTACAGGAGGAGACCATATCATGGATGGTCTCGATGTGACCCGTGAACGTGCCGACCTCCAGTTCAAACTGGTGAAAGAGGCACTCAAACCCCTCGAAATGCCCATCTACTACACAGTTGGCAACCATGACATCTTTGGATGGGCGCGAAAAGGTGGAAACGACTCCAAAGAGCCGGGCTACGGCAAACAACTCTTTCAAGAAAAAGTTATCGCAGGGCGCACTTATCGCTCTTTCGATTTTGGAGATTGGCACTTTATCATCCTCGATAGCATTCAAGCCGTATCTCCCCAAGGCTGGATCGCCGAGATCGATGACGATCAACTGGAGTGGCTCCGGCAAGATTTGATACAAACGGGGAAACAGCGTCCCATTATTCTCCTCTCCCATGTCCCCATCATGACACTCTTCAATCAGTATGCGGAAAACACGACCACCGCTCCAACGGCAACCGGCATAGTGAAGAATGGCAAAGAGGTGCGAGACTACTTCGTGCCCTATAACGTGAAGGCGGTTTTACAAGGGCATACCCACGTGGTGGAGGACTGCCTCTACACAGGAACTCATTACATTACCTCCGGCGCGATCTGTGGAGAGTGGTGGGAGGGATATCGCTTAGGAGTGCATCCCGAAGGGTTCGCGGTCTGCGATGTTCGTGGGGATAAGTTCGATTGGCAATATGTTTCCTACGGCTGGAAGGCAAAAAAGGGCAGGTGAGTCGCATTTAGAGGAAAGATTCCGTCCCTCAAGACAAGAATCATACAACCTTAATCAAAAAAGTATTGACAATTTTTGATGATTAGGCTATTGTGAATACTGTTGCAAGAGATACCTATTAGTGTGTCTTAAAGCCTTTTGGGTAGTAGAAATTACGTCTTTGTAGAATTTTTGAAGGAGGCATCTATGATTCATAGAAATGCGCGTGGATTGCGTTCTCTCCTACTGTCATTCTCTTTATTGGGGTTAGTGGCAGGGACATCTTCGCTTGCGTTGGCGCAAGCAGGAACTGCCGGCTCTTGGGGAAGCGATAGCCATGGACAATTGGGGAATGGCGCTCCTAACGCCGATTCAAATGCACCCGTGACGGTGAGCACTGTTACGGACTTTGTGGCGATTGCTGGCGGAAAGTATCACTCCCTCGGCGTCAAAGTGGATGGCACTGTACGATCTTGGGGACGAAACGATACCGGACAACTGGGTAATGGTAACACCACGAACAGCGCCAGCCCTGTAGTCGCTGCCAATCTCACTGGTATCCTCGCCGTCGCCGCAGGAGAGACACACTCTCTCGCACTGAAAAACGATGGAACCGTGTGGACTTGGGGTGGAAACTCAAACGGTCAGTTGGGCGATGGTTCTACGAGCCAACGCAACAATGCCGTACAGGTTATGAAGGACGCGACAACCGCTCTTAATAAGGTTGTTCAGGTAGCGGCTGGTGGTTCTCACTCTTTGGCTCTGCTTTCGGATGGCTCTGTCTGGACATGGGGAAACAATAGCCGGGGTCAGTTGGGTATTGGTTCGACCACTCAGAAACTTTTTGCCGTCAAGGCAACCGACTCTACAACCGCAAGCCTCGGCAGTGTTATCAACATTGCGGGTGGCTTCCAACACTCTGTCGCCGTCAAGGTCGATGGAACTGTTTGGGGATGGGGATCCAATGGCTTCAAACAACTCGGTGATGGCACTATCACCGACCGCACTCGCGCTATCGCTGTTCCCGGCGTTACCAATGGTTGGCAAGCCGCCGCAGGAGACACTTTCTCGGTCGTTCTGCAATCGGGTGGAACTGCAATGGCTTGGGGCTATAATACCAGCGGACAGTTGGCTGTCGGTAGTGGAGCCACTTATGTAGGTCCCTCCACTGTCGCTGGACTTGCCGGAGTGGTTGAAATCGCTTCTGGTAACCGCCACACTGTCGCCGTTGCAGGCGATGGTACGGTATGGGCTTGGGGACGCAACGACAAGGGTCAAGTGGGTGATGGAACCAATGGCAACAAGAACGCGCCAACGAAGATCACCTCTTTGACCAACCAAACCTCGGTTGCGGCAGGCTTCGAGCATTCACTCACCTTGCAAGCCGTGAAGCGTGATCTTAATGCCAATGGATCCAACCTCATCGTACAATACGGAGCGAGAATCACCACCAATGGACTTCTGTCCATCGGCACGCTGCGAGTTCCTATCCTACAACGTTCCATGCATTACAAAATTGGGGACCTGGAGCTTGGTAGCAACTTCACCAACTACGCAGGACGTGCACCTGTTGTCACAACAGATGTGCTTGCCTACCATGTCGGCACTATCTACAAATGGCGTATTTTCTTTGACGGAGATCGCCTCTACAATGGAGTAACCTCCATCTATAGGACAATCACCGTTACTCCCGCTGGTACCAAACTCTACGGAGCGAACGCTGTTTCTGAGATTGGAGCCACTCCCAACCTCAAGACTCTTCTCCGCCGTCTTACCGATGCTACATCATTGGTTGGTATGACTGTTGGGTACGATATTGCCGGTAACAGCCTCGGCTCTGCGGTTACAGGGGCAGACGGTAGAAGCTCATTGCCTTTCAAAATCAATGAAAGCATGGGCGTTGGAGAGCAGACCGTGAATGTCAACTTCGCAGGAGATGCCGATCATCAGGCAACTACAGCGACCTTGACCCTCACCATTAATAAGGGACGCACCGCGTTCTCCGTTAATTCGACCTCCGGCAAAGTCGGCGCCACCGTCAAACTGAAAGCGATCTTGCTTCGCAGTGTAGACAGGGCTCGCCTTGCTGGCAAGACCATCAACTTTATGGTGAATGGTGTTGCGGCAGGCTCGGGTGTTAGCGCACCTGATGGAACTGTCGCCGTCGACTTTGTGATACCTGGGACACTTACGGTAGGCAGCGTCTATCCTATCGCTGCAAGCTGGAATGGAGATGCTCTCTATCTTTATGCATTGAGGGACACCGCTACTCTTACCGTCAAGTAGTACGTTAATGTAGTGGGTGCGTTTCCAACGAAACGCGCATCAAAACCAGAAAAGACCTTGTGATAGAGTGATTCTCACTACTACCGCAAGGTCTTTTCTATGCGTGTTTTGTTTCGGGCTTCCTCGGTCATGCTACTCTATCGACTCTAAAGCCAAGCAAAGCCCTCTTGCTATCAGATATTGTAGACGGAGTGTCCTGCGACAAACGTTTGGCTGACGGTTCCATTCGATTGGAGAAGAACCAAGTCGGCATCGAAACCGGGAGCGATTAAGCCTTTACTATTTCCCAAGCCGAGGGAGAGTGCTGCATTGCGGCTAGACATACTCGCACGCTCTGCAAGCGAAAAAACAGAGGCGTTTTGGAAGGCGGTATCGAGAGTGAGCAGACTGCCGGCAAGGGTTCCATCGGGGAGGCGCGCAGTTCCTGCCTTCACGACAACGGGCAGATCGCCAAGGCTAAACGAATAACCCTCCGGCATGGAGGTTCCGGGGATGCCATCAGAAATGAGGATCACCTTGTCACACCCTTTAGCCGATATGAGAGCGTGACAAGAGGCGGGGTGAACATGGTGGTTATCCCATATCAATTCTGCCATTAGCTCAGGGTGACTCATGGTGGCTCCCACAACTCCCGGCTCTCTGCTTTCGAGAGGGCGCATGGCATTGAAACAGTGGGTGACGTGACGCGCTCCTGCGTTTATGGCAAGCGTCATATCGGCGTAGGTCGCATCGGTATGCCCAATTGAGGTGATGATGTCGTGCTGTACAAGATAGCGAATGAGATCGAGTGCCCCTGGCATCTCTGGCGCAAGGGTGACGACTTTTATCGCAGAAAGGTGTTCCCCTGCCTCCCGTTCGAGTTCGGTGATGCTGGGAGGACGAATGGCGGCTTCGGGTTGTGCGCCCTTTTTCTTGGGGTTAATGTAGGGACCTTCGAGGTGACAACCGAGAACACGCGCCCCTGTTGTTCCATTCTCTGGTGAGTGTAGGGCTTTGGCGGCGATAGTAAGAGCCTGTCGTTGTTCCTCCCACGGGGCAGTTATCGTTGTGGAGAGAAAGCCCGTGACGCCGTGTCGAGCAAGGTGAACGGCAACCGCTTGAAGAGCCTCTTCCGTTCCCTCCATGATATAGTGACCTGCGCCCCCATGTATATGAATATCGATGAACCCAGGGACGAGCAGAGCCTCCTCTGCCTCTATGTCATTGGGTTGTGGGCGGGTATGTGCGTTCCAAGTCTCTAGGGCAGTAATACGCCCTGCCTCAATATGAACAACCACACGCTCTCGTACTCCACGCGCATCGGCAACTCTGCCCGCAAGAATTCGCATTGGGGAAGCTCTCCTCTCAAAAAGGGTATATGGAAGATATGTTACCCGAAAGAGGGGGCTAAGTTGTGACGCTTTGGCGATGGCGAGCATTGAGAGTGGTGATTAGTTCGCTGGCTTGTGCCTGCGTGAGGTCTTCTAGTCTATCTTGCACAAACTGTTTCTGCAAAATCTCCAACTCGTTTATTTGGTAGCGTTGACAGATAGAGCGTATCGCCTTGATTTGTGATTCGGTGATAACCCCGCTTCCTCCGCCATGCCCATTACTTTCTGCATGACGTTGTGTATTTTGGGGGGCAGGGACACGAGGGGGACGGCGTGAGAATCCAATCGTGTAGCCCTGTTCGGGGGCGCCATAGTGTGCGCCTTCCTCGCCCAACTCTTCAAAGGCAGCGACGCCCACATTCACGGCATCACGTAGTGCTCTTGCTTTTGAGCGTGTCTCGCTCATCCGAATGAGGCAGTGCTGCATGGCGGGGGCGACGTTTTGAGGGGCTGCATCCCCAATTCCGGTGAAGGTATACTCCTTGCCGTCTCGCTCTAAGGTCACGGTGGCAAGCGTGATAGCTACGCGCATATTTTCGTCTGAAGGAACCTGAAGCAGCTCTGTACGAATCGACTTCAAGCCCTGTTGATGTGCCAAGTCCAACAATCCTGCATAGAGGACAAAACTCTTGCCTTGTCGCTCGACTATAAAATCTTTTCGCATTGCTTGCCTCCCTCTCTATGGGCGCAGTGTCTTTGGTGGGATAGTCTCGCTCAATCACTTGCCTTCACTCTCAGCAGAACTCTATTGGAAAGACCGCCATGAAGGCTAGCGCTTTTATAGTGTTCATTTGTCTGTATTATACCCTGTTTCTTTTAAGTTTTGGTATAAAAAGAGAGATTTTGTCCACTTTTACCGGTTCGCTTTCAGAATGGTGTGAAGGAGGCGGATAAGGTATACTGTGTGAGGAGCAGAATCCTTAAAAGGCTGTGAAGTGAGGCTGAGGGAATGACCAGCGACGAGAATGCCACTCTGAGACCGAGAGTAGAACCGTTTGAGGAGAGGCTGATCGCCCGTTTTCGCAGGGGGGAGCCGGAAGCTCTCGGAACCCTCTTTGATCTCTATGTGGATCGGGTTTTTGCGTTCGTGCGCCATATGCTGAGTAACCGTGAAGATGCGGAAGAGGTGACTTCGGAGGTCTTTGTGCGTGCCTTTGAGCGGGCAACCACTTTTCGCGGAGAGGGTTCCTTTCGGGGATGGCTGTTTCGGATAGCCCGCAACCTCTGCCTGGATCATATTCGTCAACCGCGCCTGCTTTGGCTGGACACGGAGGAGGCTGACGCTCTTTCGGACATGGGACGCGCCTCTTTAGAGATGCAGACACGCCTTATTGTGCAGGAGGCGGTTCAAGAGCTTGCGCCAGAACATAGAATGGTGCTTCTGCTTTGTGATGTGGAGGAGTGGGATGCGAAAGAGGTTGCGCTGATGATGGAGCGTTCTCTGTCTGCCACGAAATCGCTCCTCTATCGGGCAAGGATGGCACTGAGAGAGAGACTGGAAGTGGTTTCGAAGGAGGAGAGAGATGGAGACCTGTAGCGATTGGGAGCCTCTCATGGAGTTGTGGCTCGATGCGGAGCTACCAGAAGAGATCAAAAAACGGTGGGAGACGCACCTTTCCGAGTGTGAGGATTGTCAGACGGAGATCGCACGCCGAAGAGAGGCGCGGGAACTCTTACGGGATAGCCTAAATCCTGTGACGACAACCCCCAATTTTCGGGAGAGGACCGCGGCAAAACTGTATGATAGGTTTGCGGAACATCTGCACCCTGTGACTCCCGACTCGGAGTTGCAGTGGTCTTTGCCCCTGATGAAAGAGGAAGAGGAGTGAGCGAAGGCGATTTTGGGCGCGTTGCGATTTTGGGTGTGGGCTTGATGGGAGCCTCGTTTGGGTTGGCGGTGCGCTCTAGGGGGTTGGTACAGGAGGTTGTCGGTTACGATCTCTCGGAATCGATGCTTCAATGCGCTTTGGAACGGGGAGCTATTTCGGAGGCGACGACCGATCTGGAAAAAGCGGTCTCGCAAGCCGATCTCCTTGTTTTTGCGGTTCCTGTAGAGATCATGCCTTCGCTCATGGAGTCGATCTTGCCTTTCATCTCTCCTAGCGCGATTCTCACCGATCTGGGAAGCACAAAACAGCGTATCGTTGCGGAGGGGGCGCGACTCTTTGGGGCGCGGTTCATTGGAGGACACCCGATGGCTGGCTCTGAGGAGAGCGGAGCAAAAGCGGGACGTGCCGATCTTTTTCAGGGCGCGGCGTGGATTCTCACTCCCTCTCACCCCGAATCGGAGGTGGCACGACTGGAATCTCTGGTGAAGGCACTGGGGGCAAGACCGCTACTGCTGGATGCCCAAGAGCATGATCGCATGGTGGCTCTGGTGAGCCATCTACCTCACGCCCTCTCGTTCTCTTTCTCCCAAACCGTCTCGGAACTCTCTAAGCCTGCCCTGGCTGAGTCGTTGGCGGGAAGTAGCTACAGGGATATGATTCGTGTCTCAGCCTCCTCCCCGCAGTTGTGGAGCGGCATCTTTTTGGAGAATCGAGAGGCTCTGCTGGCGAGTGTTGTCGCCTATGAAGAGGCTCTGCACTGTCTGCGTGAGGTACTTCAGACAGGGGATAGAGTGGCATTGGAGGCGTTACTGTCCCAATATGCCAAGCCCCAATAGGCGTGTTGGGCTAGTGCGTATCAGGTTACCCACGCTTGAGACGATTGATTGCCTGCTTCACTTTTACGTGTAGCTCTGCCCATATTTTTTCATCCCACGAGGCATCTGGCCATCCGCGGATTCCCAAATGATAACCTATAGTGAGTGCGACCATGTTCTGTATTGACTGTTTATCGGTGCCTGATACGCTAGTGTCATTGAGGAATCGGCTCATAAACAAGAGCGCATGCCTCTTTTTTTCTCCTGACGTACCGACATAATCTGTGACTTCCAAAATTTCCTTGCGTTGGTCAACGCTAGACCGTCGTGCTAGAGCCTCCAATCCATCCCATGCCTTTGGGTTATCAAGATAACGGGCGATCTGTGTAGGAGGGCTTGCGGGGCAATCCATCCTATCCCATTTTGTGTTAGACGGAACTTCCTGCATCCATTCCAATAGGCGGGAGGTTGTGTGTGGGTGTTTTAGTGCTATTAGGGCAAAAAATGCTCTAAGGCGTTGCTGGCTATCCTTGACTTTTGTGCCACGCAACAGGATTTCCCCCTTGAGCTGATAAGGGAGCCGGCTGGAGACAAGCAAATCAGTGATCTCATGGGGATAGCTTTTAGGGTAGCTCAATTGTCTCTCGTAAAGAGAGGAGAGGTGCTTCGGGTATTTCCATGCAATCAAATGGAGCATGTGGCTATTATACCGAATGGTGTTATTGTAATCTGGGAGTTGTACGTTTTGGAGCAGATAGTCCTCCTCTCCTGTCTGCTGGGCATCTCGCCACCATGCGAGCGTTTGTTCTTTGTCGAGCCTTTTTTGAGAGAACTCATAAAGTAGTCGCTTGACAATGTCGGAGATACTATAGACTCTAAGCCAAGAGCTAGTACAGTGAGTCACTCTGTCATCATTGAAATGCTTGAGCAGGGCAGGAATGGCATCGAAGCCTTGCTTCCAAAGGGTTTTATAGCTTGCAGGAAAGCTGTCTGATCTACTCATGAAAGATTGACCCCCAATGATGTTATCTGGGCGTGTGTCGATGAGGCTCTCTAGGAGCATTTCGGTTTTGCCCGTGACTTTACGTTTTTTTGAGCAGGCTTGTCCTATTTTGTTGAGGGCATCTTGGCTCCGTGGGACGATTGCATATTTTCCGTGGTCATTTTTGAGATAAGGAGTTTGGGCAAGCCTATTAAGGTGTTGAGAGATGACCGACCAATCAAACTCCGGTTTACTCAAAGCGGAAACCCAATAGTCCCACGCCAAATCGATGAGTCTGTGTCGAACATCCTCATGGTTCTCCTCCATGCAACATCGAAGGAGCAAAAGCGAGAGTTCCTTCCAACCACGTTGATAGCATGCAATAGCGGCATCCAGGCTTTGGCGAGTGGGATCAATGTATTTATGGGCGATGACTGAAGGCTTCGTTGGGTGTAACTGCCAGTCCTCAGTTTGTATAACACTCTCTTTGCGAGTAATTTGGGCATTGTAGTAGATGTACTCAGGCTCATGGGGATGTTTGCGGGGAAGTGCGAAGACGACGACAGAGGTTGTTCCCCAATTTTTTTGAGCAGGGCTACGGTAGTTCCAAGTGGGGCTTTCAAGGAGGCTTAACTGCGCCTTTTTCGCTGGGAACGGGAGACCGTAGGACTGATAGTCCTGCACAAGAGCCTGCATCAGAGGCAACAGCGAATCTACCTTCTGTGCTTGTGCAGACTGGCAGAAGGTAAAAGTAAGAAGGCATAAACATAGTATTGTGCGTCTTAGGAGTGAAGCAAACATGCTGAACCTCCACTTGCATCGGTTTTAGTCCATGGGAGAGATTATGCTAAGGAATCAGACGAAGCGAGGCAAATGTGAGATTGCCTGCACTAGCCACAATGTTTCATCTAGTTTTGGAGCGATGCCACATAAAAAGAAGAACTATACAAGCTGAAAAAAGAGCGAATAACATGCCCCTCTGTAGGATGCTTGGTTGGGCTGTAATTTTCAGAGGCAGAGATTTCACTCCGCCTGAATATCTTTAGTTTCTGGTAAAAGTATGTAGACATATCACGGGTTACGACATCAGGCAACTTCTGAGGTAGAGTTAAGTCGTCAAACAAATCCTCTTCCCGGAGCGCCTGATGTCCTCTCTAGTCTACCGCATAATACCGCTGTTCACGCAAGT
>CAMCUQ010000092.1 GCA_945878775.1 Chthonomonas calidirosea | reverse complement strand
ATAGCCCTGTGCCTGTGCCATGACGGTGGTGAGTTGGAGACAAGCAGACATCATTCCATCGTAAATGTTGGTTGTGTTGCCAACATAAATGCGTCGGATATGCTCTTTTACGAGCGGTTTGTTGACGACTTTGCGGGCAGACATGAGTACGTCGATGTTCTCTTCAAAAGTGACGATGGAGAGAATATCATTGGGTTCCAGCATATCGACGACATACTCGCAGGCGCGTTTGACATATTCGAGGGGTTCGCCCTCCATGCTGCCACTGCGGTCGATGGCGAGGCAGATATTGAGTGGCGTTCGTCGTCCGATCTGTTGCCCTGTGGAGCGAAGGTTGACGAGGACATGGCTTCTTGGCGAGCCTTGCCAAAAAGCGTAGGGGTTGCCGGGCAGGCATTCCACCGTTAGTGCAGTAGCGGAAGAGCCACCCATCTGCGTTCGTGCGGGGTCTGTCCCCATTTGAGTTCTGCCCATGCCCATTTGGGTGGGGGTTCCTCCAAGAACCGTTGGTTGTTGGTTGCCCATCATCTTGGTTCGGTCGTCCATATGCCTCCCTCTCTCCTCTAGTGGCTATTCACAGCGAAACTTGGTATCCCCTATCTGGATAATGTCGCCAGGGGAGATCACTTGTGTGGTGATACGCACTCCATTGACAAAAGTTCCGTTTGAGGAGCCATTATCGTGGAGTATCGTTGTTCCATTTTCTTGCATAATTCTTGCATGGTGGCGTGAAACACGGAGGTCCTCTACCAGCATAATATCGCGTCCCGCCTCGCGCCCAATGTTGGTTGTCTGCCCTCTTAATGGAAAAGCGTTCCCTGCATAGGCTCCTTCGGTTGCCACCATTTGTATGACTACTCCTCCTTGAAACGAGGAGTTTGTAACGGGCAATGCCGTTGGGGCTAACACAAAATCGTGTATCGCAGTATCCGCCATGCTCAAAGAGCTAGGAGCACTCACGGAACACTTACAGGTTCCATCTAGGTTCTTGGTACTGCCACAGAATGGGCAGAGGTGACTTGGCATAGGTACGCTGGAGACGGGACTCGCTTTTGCCACATCGAGTGGTTCGCGGGCAAATTTCGCCTGTGTCGCTTTTTCGCGAAACAGGATTCGGTGTGTCCCAATCTGAAGCATATCTCCGTCACGCAAGAGAATCTCTCCTGTTATGCGCTGTCCATTCACCATTGTACCAGAAGATGTGCCTCCATCCATCAAATAGTGCCGACTTCTCTCTGCACGAATGGCAGCGTGTTGTTGCGCTACGCTCATATCTCCATAGAGGGGGACATCCGCCCGCTCATCACGCCCAAGTATGTTTACGGGCTTTGAGAGAATAAAGTCTTTGCCCTCATTCTTGCCCGCAAGCACTTTTACCCATGCCTGTTTCATCAGTTCATCGACGAGATTCGCGAAGAAGCCTGTGAGACTACCAATAGCCGTGAAGCCTATAGCACGACTGGCTCCTCCGGTCTCCTGAATACCACTTGCTCCTATGGCGGATTGCACGGGGAGTGCGGCGTGAGCCACCATATCAAAAATAAAACCTCCTAGGAAACCACCGATCAGTCCGCCAATCGCTCCATTCACAACCCTGCGGGGGGAGCGTGTGGAGAGTGCACTTCCTGCACCGAGGGCTAATCCCATCATTGCCCAACCAAGGGTGCGTGCGATAAGTTGACGCGCGAAGGAGAACATGTCTGCACGGGAACTTGAGGCATCACCTCCCAATTTTTCATAGAGAACACCACCCAGGAAGAAACCGATGTAGCCTACAAAGATGCCTGCGATGGCTCCAATGACTATCCCTTGTCCTAGCTTGCGTTTGTTTCCCTCGACAATGCCATCCACGGCACCCAAGAAGAGTCCGATGAGACCACCAACGCAGAAGACGAGAGTGCGTAATTGCCCCTCCGTGGGCGCAACGATATTGACCTGACCTGTCAGGACATCCTTGATTACCTCATAGCGAATGAGGCTCTCTTGAAGGAACCATCCCAAAAATCCGCCAACAGTTCCGGCAATAAGACCAACGAGTATTCGGGATCGCATTCGGCTCTCTCCTCTCTATACATTACGGAAAATGCAGGGGCTAGGCTTCAAAACGGAAGCGCGTCATGCCGATCTGTATCTCATCGCCGGAATGAATGGGATGCGGTGCTGCTGTGAGTATCTTCACACCATTGACCAAGGTTCCATTGCTAGAGCCGTTATCGGTTATCGTAAACTGCCCGCTTCGTGCCTCTAGCGTGGCGTGGCGCCGTGAGGCGTTCGTGTCATTGGGTAAGGGAACGCCATTAGAGGCATCTCGCCCGATGATGACCGAGGAGCTGTTTAGATCGAAGATAACGCCCTGATAGGTTCCTACAGAGCCTATAAGGCGCGGAACCGTGGAGAGAACGGGGGGGGCTACTGCCGAGCCGTTATACCCCGCGCCACCGCTTCCGCTGAAGGGGTCTGCGGTTCCCTCCGTGATTGCCTGAAGAGGAGGCTGTTGTGCCTTAGTGAAAGGGTTTGGGATCGGCTCTGGATCGGCATTCACTGCGGTGTTTATGCCCAGTTTATCCAAAACATCCTTGAGTTTGCCGTTTTGGTAGGCTCTCCATATCCCGTACCCTGCGCCTCCCACAAAGAGCAACCCAACAAGGGAACCAAAGAGACCGTTGCTACTGGAAGCGGGATCGGGAGCAGGGGAGGGGAGCGCGATAGGCGTGCCGTTTCCACCTTGATTTGCACTAGATGAGGGCGAGACGGGCGCATTGGTGACGGCGATGGTCTTGACATCTGCCCAATCGACGATGATTGGCTCTCTGTGGTGACCATCTGCCCCGTGAGCGCGTGGAAGTGTCTCCGTGACGCTCTTGGGAGGGTTTGCGGCGTAACTGACGGCAATGATGATTGGCTCCGTCATGGGAACACTCTCAAATCGAGCAATTCCGTTATCTGAGGGCTTAAGAAGCCAAGTGGACTGATATTTTTTATCGGCAGTATTGAGGGAGACCTGCACATTTGTGACAGGCTTGCCTGCCGATTGAACCGGCACATAGACCGCTTGAACGAACTTGAATGCGCTCTCTCCAATGGTCGTGACGGCTTTGAGATCAATGCGTACTCTCGCTAAGTTGCCGCGTGTGTTGTCGTATATCTCCAGTTGGGAATCGTCGGGCTTCACACTGGCAGGAATGGGCAGCGCTACAACGCCTCCTGTGGGGGTGGGGAGCGGTGCAGGGGCGGCAGAGCCTGCCTCTTTGCTCACAAATCGGTAGAGAAACTCCCCTTGCAACTCCATTTTTAGCTGGAGGACACTAAGCGAAGCAGGATTACTCTGCCCTGTTGGGGCTGTTGGTTTTTGAGCCAGTGCCGTTAGTGAGAGAGCCTGAGCCAATAGACATGGTATCCAAAAGGACGATTTTCGTCGCTTCACGCTGTTTCCTCCAAATGGCGTATCGAATGCGGTAGGTGGGCAAGAATGTCACCCGCTACCAGACTGGTTGCCCCTATCTCTTTCATGGCGCGGTCACCGGCATCTCCGTGAAGCCACGCTCCTAGTGCCATACCTTCCAAGAAGGAGGCTCTATATCTGCGTTGGGCAAGAACGCCACCAATAATTCCTGTGAGAGTATCACCAGAGCCACCCGTTGCCATACCGGGGTTGCCTGTCGAGTTGACCAGTATCGGGCACTTTTGTGCCGTCATCAGAGTATTGCTACCCTTTAGAAGGGCTATTGCCGAAAGCCGTTCTGCAAGCAGTCTCACCGATGCTACACGGTTTGACTGTATTTCCGCGATAGAGGTTCCCAAAAGTCGGCTTGCTTCTCCGGGATGTGGAGTTAATAATAGGGGAGAATAGCCTGCCTCTGCCCGTTTTTGGGCACATTGTGTGTTGAGGGCAAGCGCGTTGAGACCATCTGCATCAAGAATAATGGGAATATCAATCTCCGCTATCATGCGCTGAACGAGCCGAACGGTTTGTGGTGCTGTGGTAAGCCCAGGACCTACACAGAGAACAGAGAAGCGTTTGCAGTGGTTTTGGATCGTGTCGAATCCCTCTTCTGAAAGGGAACCCTCCGCTTCAGGCAAGGGAACCGTCATCTGCTCATCGAGCTTTCCTGCCAAAATGGGTTGGACGGAGACTGGAGCCAAAAGGGTAACAAGCCCTGCGCCTGCGCGTTGAGCAGCACGGGCAACCATTGCAGGCGCACCTGCCATTCCGCGTGATCCTGCTATGATTCCAACATGACCAAAATCGCCTTTGTGCGCGTCGAGATGACGCCGGAAGAGGGGAGTGGCGTAGGATTGCGCCTCTTGTCGCGTGACCCAACGGAAATCTTCGTTAAAGTCTAGCCTCTCCCAATCCAAGCCGATCCCCTCTACGTGGGTTTCACCCACATAGTCAGAGCCGGGCGCGAGAAACAGCCCCATTTTCGGATAGGCAAAAGTGACCGTGTGCGTTGCACGCACGATCCCCAATTCGCCTCCGGGAATTTCACCCGTATCGGAGTGCAAGCCAGAAGGAACATCGACGGAGATAACAGGGCATTTCGACTTGCGAATCTGCCCAATGGCTTCTTTTAGCAGTGCGTTAGGGGCAGATTTTAAGCCTGTTCCAAGCAGTGCGTCCACCACCAGATCAAACGTCGCATTCGTTTGAGAACTAACGTCCACTATGGGGATAGGAAAATGGCGTAAGACTTCAAAGTGTACGCGGGCATCGGTTCCTGTGCGTGGTTCTGCCGTAAGAATGACACAGGGGTTTGCCCCAAGATTTCTGAGGTGACGGGCAATAACAAAGCCATCTCCTCCATTGTTGCCGCCGCCACAATAGACCCCAATGCGCTGGGTGCTTAGGTTGCCATAGAACCTAAGCATGACATCTATAACAGCGCGACCGGCATTCTCCATAAGGACAACACCGGGTAGCCCCATTTCTGCCATGGCACGGCGGTCTAGGTCTCGAATCTGCTCTGTGGTGACGATTTTCATACTCTGCCAAAAAGTCGAGAAGCCCCTCTCCCTATGTTTCAGGGAGAGGAGCCTGTGATTCCGAATGCTTGCCGTTAGAAGCTAGTACTGGACGGTGACGGGCTTGCCAGTCTCTAGGCTCTCGTTTGCGGCGAGGGCGAGGAGTGTGGTGCGAACACCATCTGCATGGGTGCAACGAATGCCAGAACGATCTCCCGATTTTACGGCGTTGATGAAGGCGCGGTCTTCTGTTGGGAAGATGTCGTCGATATCGCCACGAATATCTTCAATGTCTTTCTGACCAGCCTGTTGAATGTTGACATGGTGCGCCCAATCATTGAATCTGGAGTTATGTCCAGAAGCCCATACATTCAGGAAAACGCCACCCGCTGCCTGTGCAGAACAGCAGGACATGATGTTTGCCACGCCACCATGTGCGAACTTCATGGAGACGACCATCGCATCATCAAGGTTATAGTTTGGAATAAGGTTCGGGAGCTTTTTATTGAAGCCGTTTGCCGCATACGCGAAGACTTCGGTGACCTCTCCACCCAAGTAGCGAACGAGGTCAACGGTGTGGATAACCTGCTCTACGAACTGACCACCGCTCTTCTCTTTGATGGGCCACCATTGTCCGATGGGGGCATTGGAGAAGTAGTCACCCTCTTTTACGAGCGGAGGACCACCGATCCAAGCACCATCCATAAGGATTGCAGGATCGTTTTGTAGCAGGTCTTTGGCGCGATTGACCGATTTTCGGTAGCGATTCATGAATCCTGCGGCAGTGATCACGCCAGAAGCCTCAACCTCTTTCGCCAACTTACGAAGGTCTGCGGGATCGATGCCCAGCGGCTTCTCAACGAGGAAGGGGAGTCCCTTCGCGATACAAGCGCGTTCGGGTGCGCCGTGAGCATAAGTAGGGATCAGGATATAGGCGGCGTCCAGTTCAACCTTGTCCAGCATCTCTTCTGCATTGTCGAACACCTGCCCGCCAAACTCGTCTGCTTTTTTTTGAGCGCGTTCTACCACAACGTCACAGAACGCAACAAGCTCCACATCCTCTGAACTGGAAAGGTGCGGTAGGTGTGCGCCAGAGATACCACCGCAACCGATCAACCCCACACGTAGTTTATCTTTTGCCATCTTTCTAATTCTTCCTCCAAGAGTATCTACCCGTAAAGTGGGTAGGGGTGTACGTTTGGAATCCTCCAGCCGTGCAGGGTATTGTTCGCCTTCTGTTCGCTTTACTCCTTCACGGAATCGGTCATTTTTACAGAATCGTCTTCGCCTTCTCTACGTGACATGAGGCTATGTGGTAAGAATGGCACGGCAAGCAGGACGAGGATTGTGGTTCCTGCATTGAGCCACACGAGTTTCATGATCGTGAGGTGAACCACATCGTAGAGATAGGAGCCAAAAAGGTTTGAGAGCGAGTTCGTAAGATTCCAGACGCTCATCATGACGGAGTAGGCGAGAGCTTCGCTCCCTTTGGGAGTCGCTCTTGCCGCAAGGTCGTAGAGTGGGAGTATCGCCAGTGTTTGGGCAATGCCTTCGAGAGCAGCGATTCCGAGGGCGGAGGCTTCATTTTTATAACCGAGATAGAAGAGAGTTCCTGTCGCATGGACAAGGATACTGTAGACGAGCAACTGGCGTAGAGTGTATTTTCGACACCAACGGGCATAGAGAAGGGCGCCTATGATGCCGAAGCCTCCCTGCATCAAGGCAAGATAGCCAAGAAAGTCGGTGCTGAAGTGGAGAACGTCTCGCTGATGGTAGAGCATTGCGGTTCCAAAACCGGGTGCAGCTATGACGAGGGCAACTAAGCCCGCCGCGCTCCAGAGAGTTCCGCTATGTAGCATAACGTGAAATTGCCGAAGTGCGTCTTTCGGAACCTCACTACGAATCGATTTGGAGCGAGGCTCTTTGAAGCAGAAGAGGTAGAGGAGGGTGAGTAAACCGTAGAGTGTTGCGCTGATCGACATAGGGAGCAGGAAAGCGCATTTCGCCAGATTTGCACCCACAAAGCCGGAAAAGAGTCCTTCAGAGCGATTAATTGCGACCCGTTGCGCCGTCAATCGACCTGTTGCCTTATGCATTTTCCCAACGTCTACCATCAGCCCACCCTGTACGGTGCTGACGAGTACCAATTGAATGGTGAGGAAAAAGAAAGTTCCCAGCAAAATATGGAATTGCCGCTCGACAAGTGCCAATGCAAGAAAGCAGATTGAGCTAAGAAGGCAACCCAACAAGAGATAGTGACGACGGTGCGTTCCGAAGAGTGGTACCGCGTCGGAGAGTATCCCTAGAAGTGGCTTAATATAGGTGGGAATGCTACCAATGGTCATGAAGAGGGAGAGGCTGTAAGCGGAGAGATGCATTTGCTCTTTGAGGAGTAGGCTGAGGGGCAGGTTCAAAATACCTAAGGCGATACCAGTGCCTAACCAGCCCGTACCGATTATTTGGAACGAGTGTCGATAGTCTTCGCGAGTGTCTTGTTCGGGGACTACGGTCACGAGATCGCCTCCGTTCGTGTTGTGGAAAATGGATGTTTAGACAAGCGTTAATGGGTAGTTTGGCTTCGCGCTGGCAGGATTCTCTTGGATCACGAGTGTAGGACGACTGCCTGCCTGTTCAGAACTACGTGCGGGGTTCCAGTCTAGCCACTAGAGTTCACCACGGTGGACAACGGGGCTAGGCAGGTTCGCCACTGAGCATCACCTCCGCTTGGGCATAGATCGCGTACTCTACATCGCACATCTCCATCTCTTCACCTAGCAAGGAGTATTCGCTGTAGCACACCTGCGCTTCAGTAGCCCTGATTGTCTGGAGAAGACTCTCTTGCAAGAGGGAATTCAAGTTTCATGATACCTGTAACAGGATATGAAATCAAGGCATATTTGAAACCATTTTGGCTGAGTGCGATACGAGAGAATGAGGGTGCCAATTGATACAAAAAGAGAACGCATTTTGAATATCCGGTGTTCAAATGCGTTCTCCAATGATGGACACTTAAGTAATGGTTAGTTCAGCATGGAACCCATGAGGTGACGAAATTGGATGCGATAGGATGTCGTGCCGGGGACATCTTGTACAACGGCTTCGAAGGTACTATGACCATGGGCAGAGAGCGCACTTTGGGTGATAAGGACACTCTCGGCATGGAGAGGCGTACCCTCTGCATTCAACAATTCTACCACTGCCTCCACATTTTTGAGGCGATGGTTCGTCTGGTTTTGCAGTTCGCCCTTCAGTGCAATATAGCCGTGTTGACGCTCTGCAATGGCGGAGCGCAGGCTCACTTTTTGGAGGACACCAGGAGATTTTGACAAAGGGAGGAGGTTTGGAGTCGTACTAACACCCTCCGCGCTCTGTATCGCGAGAAAAAGGAGTGTTGAGGCGAGTAGACTCAATGCACAAGTAGAGATAATTGGGGCAAAACGTCGCCGCGTAGTGATCTCTGCTTGTGTCTCAACGATAAGCTCTGGTAGGGGAGAGAGCTCAATTTCTATTCTGGGCTTTAGTAAGGCACTCATGGTAAAACACCTCCGTCGTTCTCACACAAATGGGTACACTTTTGTTTGTGTACTCTCGTCTGCTATTATAGCAGTGGGTCTGTATACCTGTCAACTTATTTCTACATATTTTTTATGCAGTAAAGAAGAGAAGATCAAAACCGTCTACTATTATCAAGCTTATACTACTCAATACGACACGGAAGCGGAAAAAGAGCCACAATTATTTTGAAAGAATCTTTGCTTAGCGTCGCGCCTCCAACTCTTCCCACCGTTTATAGTGACGCACAACCTTCTCTTCTGCCTGTTGTATCGTTTTCCAAAGTGCTTCTGTTTTTATATGATTGGTCACTATCTCTGGAATCTGTAACTGCGCTTGAAGTGCTGCAACGTGCTCTTCCGCATCGGTGATTCTCTGCTCCATAGTTGCCAGTTCGCGCTGTTCTGCGGTGGAGAGGCGCTGTTTGGCTTGTGGTGGCGCACTCGCTTTGTTGGTCGAGGTAGTTTTCTCACTGCGAGCAGGTGTTGTTTTGTTGGTCTGTTGTGCCTGCCATTGGGCATATTCGGCAAAGAACTCTGTCTTGCCACCGCCCTCTATCGCCAATAAGAGTGTCGAGACCCGATCTAAGAGATACCTGTCGTGCGTAACAAGAATGACGGCTCCCTGAAATTCGAGAAGACTCTCCTCCAAGACCTCTAGCGTGGGAATATCAAGGTCATTGGTCGGTTCGTCCAGAATGAGGATGTCTGCGGGTTCTGTCATGAGGCAGGCAAGGAGAACGCGTGCCTGCTCTCCGCCGGAAAGGTTGGAAACAGGAACCTCCAACTGCTCCCGTCGGAATAGAAACCGTTCTGCCCATCCTGCCACATGATACGAGTTTCCCCGATATTCCACATAGTCACTCTCAGGTGCGAGGGCTTCGCGCAGAGTAACCTCTTTATTCAGGTGTTCACGGTTCTGATCGAAGCGGACAATCCTCAGTTGTTTAGCTTGACGAACGATTCCGGCATCGGGTTCCATTTCGCCGCTCACAATGCGAAGCAGTGTCGATTTTCCGCTTCCATTTGCTCCCAAAATCCCAAGCCGAACCCGATGAGAGAGGGTAAGATCGAGGTTCTCAAAGAGCAATTTGCCTCCGAGTTGTTTGCTCACACCCTTTAACACGAGTAGCTCATCGGCTTTGCGCTGTGTCGCCGAGAAATCGGAGAGCATGGTGCGATTCTGGTTGTTTCGGAATGTTACCTCTCCGAGTTCGTCAATGAGTCGCCCTGCCTCTTCGATGCGGTATTTGGATTTGGTGCTACGCGCTTGTGCGCCTCGTTGTAGCCACTCTACTTCTCGTTTTACCCGAATATTGAGCGTATTTTGTAGTTGGGCTTGGGCATGGAGAACCTCTTGCTTCCGCGCCAGAAACTCGGAGTAGTTGCCATCAATACTCAAGTAGCCATCGGGGTAGGCGCGGTTTAGTTCAATGAGGCGGGTAGAGATGTTTTCTAAGAAGTAGCGGTCGTGGCTGATGACCAGCACGCTGAACTCTGCGCCGACAAGTAGCTTTTCGAGCCAAACGATTCCTTCCATATCGAGGTGATTTGTTGGCTCATCCAGAAGAAGTACATCGGGTTCTCTGAGGAGCGCACAAGCAAGCGCAAGGCGTTTCTTCCATCCTCCTGAGAGTGTATCGACGATCTGATCCCCATTTTGGAAGTCTACACGGGTTCGCATGATCTGAACCTGCGTCTCACTCTCGAAGGTATCTAAGGCGGAGCCAGAGAGGGCTTGATGTAGTATTTCGTTTACAGTAAGACCGGCGGGAAAGGTGTCCTCCTGTGCCACATACACAATGCGTAAGCCACGTCGCATTGACAGGTTACCGCTATCGGCAGTTTCAAGACCCGCGAGAATCTTGAGCAGGGTGGATTTACCCGTTCCGTTGGGACCAATGAGACCCACGCGCTCTCGTTCATCAAGGGAGAGGCTGATTTCGTGAAAAAGAGGACGACCTGACCAGGATTTGCTGATCGATTGTGCGCTGAAAAGAGGGGGCATAATTCCTTCCAAAAGCGTAACGCTACCGTGCTTTCTTCGATTGTGAGCAAAAGAGAGGCTATTTGCTCGAAAGGGGCTGCGACGCGAGAGAACAGATTGATCTGAATGACGATACTCTAATATTCTAGCAGAATTGATAGGGAACTCTCAAAATTACTTCGCCGATAATCGAATGGGGCTATCCAAGTACCCTATTAGGAAGATATTTGGAGAAAGGTAAGGAAGCCATGCTCGAATCGGAACAAGTCATTGCCACGGTGCATCTTTTTGGTGGTGCAGAGGTATTGGTGAAACGCTCCTTGGGCAACAACGACGGAAAGACCCAACAGGGTGAAGAAATAGCGGTGGCAAATGCGCCTCCCACCGTTCCACTCTTCACTCCCCACACGCTCCCCATATCCTTGGAGTATTTGCCTCCTCAACGTGGCTCCTCCAAGCCTGTTGCACCCGATGAGGCGATACGTCCTGTAGAAGAGGTGCGTGTCGATATCCGTGCATGATTTAGGCTCCCTTTGCCCCCATAAGGTGAAGGGAGCCTTGCTGTATCTGCATTGTTTGTTTCTCTCCAAAACCCCGTGATGGAATTATGCAGCAAAAAGCTGAGTCCATTGAAGCTTAGAGAGAATCTACCACAATCCCAACTTTTTGGAGAGAAACGAAAATAAACAGAATATTCAAACTTTTCTTGACGCTCTCTTGTGATGGTGTTATAATCAAAGTCACAGAGTGTGTGTTTGCATTGTGTTAAAGATGACATATAAGTGCGACTGACACGCAAAAGCGACGAGAACCCAGGATATTTATGCCCTTCCTGAAACCAAAGAGGTGTCAAGTCGATTACCTGGCTACTCCTCTTGCCAAGACCCCTTCACTGTTTGCTTGAATGGCACAAACGATAGGAGATACGAAAATGTACTGGGAGCAGATCAAAAATGCCGAAAACCGCATCAAACACATAGAAGTAACACGGTGACACTAGAGCATCTCCTTCCCTACAAATA
>CAMCUQ010000091.1 GCA_945878775.1 Chthonomonas calidirosea | reverse complement strand
TATCCAGAACATATATCTGCTCGGTGTCGGGCAGAGGATTACCATTGTCATCTTCGAGTACTACACGGACGCGGGGCATGGGAACTCTCCTTAAAGGGACGATACAGAGAATCTACCACAATCCCGACTTTTTGGAGAGGAACAAAATTTTCCAGGAGCAACAGTTTCATGATTTGTTGTGTACTACCTGCTAGAACGACTTCAACAAGACCGTTAGGGATATCATAGCCCTGCAAAAAGAATAGTATATCTCTCTCTTTATAATAAAGCGCGTTCTGATAGACAATTCTCAAACGGGTAAAAGATACCGCCCCCTTCTCTAAGAGACTTTGTAGCAACAAGTGTTCTCTTTTTGCTAAAGCCTCTAGTAAGCGGCTTTCAAAGTACGGTGTCGTGGCAGTGAAAGACGGTGTACTACCCAAATCAGCAAAAAGAGGAAATAGTAAATGGTCATAATCGTAGTTTTGGTTATGATGGTGAATATCGTACTCGGAATAGGGTTGCTCCACTATCTAAATCCTTTTAATGTGTGCATGGGAGAGCTTCTGCATTGTAGCCTCTTTCGTGGAAGAATGCCAGTTGGCTTGAGAAACTGAACCGTGCAAATCTCTCCCCGTCATGCCTGTGCAGGGTATACTGCTAGAGTGAATATCACAAAGAGAATTGTTACAGATACTTATATTTTAGCTATAGGGCTTCCTCCGTATATATGACTCTCCCTCACTTTGGGTGCATATGACATACCCACCAGCGTCTATGAAGGGGAGCGCTAACCAAATAAACCTCATGCAAGGTGATCAAGACAGTATCGGAACATCTAGGGCTTCCTACCTGCACCGAATATGAGGGAGAGCCGTAAAAACGAGGTAGGATCAGTAGCTCGCACCTACGATTTCACGCTCTGGATGTTGCCACATATCGCCCCTGAAGGAAGGAGCCGCTAGTATGTTTCAATGTCGCCGTTTACTAGGTTATTTGTTGGTCATCTGTACGTTGTGTGCCGTCTCTGGCTTGGTTTATGCGTTAGGTGTGCCCCCCATTGGGAAGAAGACGGCGCCCAAATCCGGCGGAGGCAAGCCTCGCAAACCTATAGTACGTCCCTCTCGTGTTGTCTCACATTCTGATCCAGAGCCTCTGTTGCCGGCGACACTTGGTGCGACAAGTCGCAATGAGAAAGACGGCTCGGAACTGGTGGAGATACGTGCGGGTTGGTTCAATATGGGTTCCCCGAAGGGAATAGGCGGTGATGATGCACACCCCCAGCACAAGGTTTATTTGAATAGGTATCGCATAGGGAAGAGGGAGGTGACGGTAGCACAGTTCCGCAAGTATTGTGAATCATCGGGTTTCAGCTATGACTGGAATGGCAGTAAGCCCTCTTGGGGCTATGTGGAAGACTATCCTATGGTGAATGTGACTTGGGATGCGGCTCTCGCCTATTGCCAATGGGCAGGAGGAGACCTACCTACGGAAGCAGAGTGGGAGAAGGCGGCAAAGGGTACGGATGGTCGTGGCTATCCTTGGACAGGTGGTTGGGATGCAGATAAGTGTGTGAATGGGAGTAACAGTGGTGGTCATCCTGCTTCAGTGGGAAGTAAATCGGGCGATAGAAGCCCTTATGGCGTATTGGACATGGCTGGTAACGTGTGGGAGTGGTGCAAGGATGGGTATGACAGCACATATTATAGCCGTTCGCCCAAGCGTAACCCGCCGGGCAATAACAACGGAGACATTAGAGTACTGCGCGGTGGTAGTTGGAACTACAATAATCCCGACTTCTTCCGTTGCGCCCTCCGGGGCAGGTTCGAGCCTGCTTACAGGGGCTACGACAACGGTTTTCGTCCTGTTTTCCACTAGGACTCCGTGTCCCTTTGCCCTTTGTCTCTTTTACCCTTTTCTTCGCGCCGTAGGCGCGAGAGTCAAATTTTTGAGATTGGAAGAGAGACTGGTTAGTGGGTTTCTGCCTGCTGGAAGAGTGAGACAAATCAAAGGCATGAGAGGCTTGAGCGAGCCTCCCACGCCTAATGCTCAATCCGAGGTGATTAAGCGACTTGTCGCTCCGTGATGGGGTCTATCACTGAAATATCGCCTTTAATTGTCGCGAAGTTCTAAGAGCATAGTAGACAATAGTAGCGAATGATCCAGAAGGAAAGATCAATGCAATTGACACAAGAACAGATCGATCATTTTCAGACAGAGGGCTGGCTTGCTCTACCCGACTTTTGGACAGAGCGAGAGATACAGGCGATGCGTGCGGAGTTGGAGCGATTGGTGGGTATTGGGAAACTACGCAATATCGCCACAGATGGGGATGGCACCACCCATTCCCAAACCCAATTTAACCTACAACTCTGCCCAATGTCGCCCCATAGTGATTTCTTTCGCGCCATGCCCTTCGCGCCCAAAGTGGCGGAGGCAGTGGGACAACTTATTGGAGAGCCTGTTGTCTTCCATCTGGATCAAGTTTTCTTGAAACCCGGTCGGCATGGCTCTGGCACAAACTGGCATCAAGACGACGCCTACTTCAAAATAGAGGACCCTCTCAAAGGAACTGCGCTTTGGACAGCAGTGCACGATGCTACCCTCGCTAACGGAACGCTACGCGTCGTACCCCGAATGTTTCGTGAAAAACTTCCCCATGAACGTGACCCCCAAAGCGACCATCACATCCGTTGCTATCCCGATGAGACGCAGGCAATTCCTGTCGAGATTCCAGCGGGAGGGGTAGTCTTTTTTGCTTACGGTACGCCTCACGCAACCGGAGCCAATAACACCGACCATGAGCGGGCAGGGGTTGCACTCCACTTTATCAACGCAGACCAGAATGGGACAGCGCAGGTCGGTTTTGATCAGAACAATCGACCCATTCTAACAGGCGCAGAAGCGACTGGGGGAGTGCGGGAATACGGAGTGCAGATTGCAGGGACTTGGGAGCAGCAGGTAGAGAGAGTTCTCCATAGCAAGTGAAATGAGAAGAGGGCAACCTAGCAAAAGAGGCAGAAGGGAACTTCCCTTCTGCCTCTTTTAAAGCATATCCTCGATACACCGATTACGGAGTGACGTTGACCTTAAATCGGCGGACTACGGGTTGACGAACCCCATAGATGTCGCTGACCGTGACGGTAACGATATAGACCCCCGATTTATAGAAAGAGTGCGAGATAGCCTTGCCCTCTTTTTCCTCTTGAATGCCATCATTCTCATCAAAATCCCAAGTGACTTTGAGCGGAGCGATTCCCGCAGAGGCTTTTACACGGTAAACGGTTTTGTTGCCACGTGGAATGGCAAGCTTATCTTCAATGCGGTCTGCTGTGATGGGAGTCCCATCGATCACCACCCGTATTGCTCCCAGATACATCTGTCCTGGCTGATCTCCAAATACACGAATCTCTTTGATCTCAGCACCGTCGGCTTGAATACCGGGAATGGCTCCCACAGGGATGGTGAGCAGGCTCCAGCCATCTGCATCAGAGGCTTGAGCAACGGGCAGGACGAACTCCAGAGAAGTGTCTTGAGTAGTCACCAGTTGTACGCGAATATTCTCAACCTCTTTGGCATCCTGATACTTGGGAGGTTTATTGTTCTGGCGTCCGCCAACCCCGCCTCTACCGCCTGCCCCGCCCGGAAAGCCTCCTGCACCCTGTCCAGCACCGCCTGGGAAGCCACCCGGAAAACCACCGGGGAAACCACTCCCTCCGCCTGTACCATTGCGGCGGTTGTTTCCGTTACCATTCTCAACAATCCGAAGGGCAAACTGGAGGAAAGCGTTCTTGTTACTGACATAGCCTCCCAAGTTTGCGGGCTTGCCCAAAAGAATGCTCGCGCCTTGATAGAAGCCTTGCGTCGTGATTTTATACGAAATGCTTCCGCTCACATGGACGGCAGCATCCTCTTCGACGGTTCCACTGCCCCACCCGATGACATTATTGCCAGAAACAGACTTGGGGTCTCCGCGAAAGAGGAAGACTCCCGTATCTTGCGCCTGTACGGGGGTGAAACCTGCCAAAAGCATTCCTGCCGTGATCCCGAGTGTCCAAGACAGGGGGCGACGCCCATACCTGCCCAAAATGGCTATCATCGTCTCTATCTCCTTCTCATAGTACGACCGTTTTGGTCTCTCGTAGAAGTAACTCTTTTCCCAAACCACGTTCGAGGGGAGTCCCAAGGACGGAATGAGGGTAAAAAGATACATTTAGTATTACATTATAAAACGAGCAGTGCCTACTGTTGTGGTGTGAAGAGGCACCTGAATGCGTTGAATGGCGTGTGCCTTTCCCGTCTCATTGTCCACATCGATCAGCACTCCACAGAGTTGAGCGTCACCATCTGCCACCTCGAAGCGAGAGGGCAAAAGCGTTGTGACGCGATTGATAACACTATCATACCGCATTCCAATCACAGATTCCATAGGTCCCGTCATACCAACATCAGTAAGATAGGCAGTTCCTTGCGGTAGAATGCGTTCATCGGCGGTTTGGATATGGGTATGAGTGCCTATAACCGCGCTCACACGCCCATCCACATACCAACCAAAAGTCTGCTTTTCAGATGTCGTCTCGGCATGAAAATCGATAAAAATGATCTTGCAATCGGGAGGCAACGCCGCCAAAATAGCATCTATAGTGCGAAACGGGTCGTCAACAGGCTCCATAAAAGCCCGTCCTTGCAAAGCCACTACCGCCACGGGAGCAAGAGCATTGCGATAGACGCCCCAACCCTGCCCCGGAACTCCTGGAGGGTAGTTTGCGGGGCGCAAAATCCGCGCCTCTTTATCAAGATAGGGATATATTTCACGCTTCCCCCAAGCATGATTCCCCAACGTAATCACCTGAACCCCTGCTTTGAGAAGAGTATCTGCTATATCTGGAGTGATACCAATACCCGCCGCAGAGTTCTCGGCATTCACAATGATAAAGTCAACATGGTGAGTATGACGCAATGATGCGAGATTCTCTAAGAGAATCGTTCTGCCCGGCTTGCCCACCACATCCCCGATCATCATCAAACGCATAGGACTTGCTTTCTAGGACGCTCTATTATGCATCTCCTCGACAACGCCTATAATTTAGACGTGAATGCTCTCTAAACCGTTACCCAGTGCCAAATGTGGCACTCTGAACCGTATTTCAGGCTACTTTGCGAAATCCACTGCACGCGACTCCCGTATCACCGTCACTTTAATCTGTCCGGGATACTCCATCTCCTCTTCAATTCGCTTTGCCATTTCACGTGCCAATCGAATTGCCGCGAGATCATCGATCAACTCAGGCTTCACAATAATCCGAATCTCTCGCCCTGCCTGAACGGCAAAGGTCTTCTCGACGCCTTGGAACCCATCCCCAATCTCTTCTAATTTCTTGAGACGCTTCACATAGGTCTCAAGGGCTTCGCGTCTGGCTCCCGGACGGGACGCCGAAATCTGATCGCCACAGATAACGAGCAGGGCTTCAATGGTACTCGGCTCAACGTCATGATGGTGCGCTTCCACGGCATGAATGACCGCAGTATGCTCTTTGTTTCGGCGCAGTATGTCGGCTCCAATTACGGCATGGGGACCCTCGACCTCAAAATCGACTGCTTTCCCAATGTCGTGGAGGAGACCTGCACGCTGTGCCACTCGAATGTCGGCTCCCACCTCTGCAGCCAGCATTCCACAAATATGTGAAACCTCGATAGAGTGTTTAAGCACACTCTGACCATACGAAGTACGGTACTTCATCTTGCCAAGTAGATGCACAACCTCTGGAGCCAAGCCAGTGAGACCTGTCTCCAAGACGGCACGCTCACCCGCCTCCTGAATTCGCGAATCCACTTCTGCCTGCGCCTTTTTGATGACCTCTTCAATGCGTCCGGGGTGAATGCGCCCATCCACGATCAAATTCGTGAGAGCGATCCGCGCCACTTCTCGGCGTACCGGATCAAAACCAGAAAGAACCACTGCTTCGGGAGTATCATCAATGATCAAGTCAACCCCTGTCAGTGTCTCAAACGCGCGAATATTGCGCCCTTCGCGTCCAATAATGCGCCCCTTCATCTCGTCGCTGGGCAAAGTAACAACAGAGACCGTGGTCTCTGAGGTTTGATCTACAGAGCAACGTTGAATGGCATCAGTAACGATCTGGCGAGCTTTTCGCTCTCCATCACGCCGCGCCTCTTCCTCAATACTTCGCATCAATCGCGCAGCCTCATGGCGAGACTCGTCTTCGATGATCTTGAGATAATATGCTCGCGCCTCTTCGGGGGTAAGCCCACAGATGCGCTCTAACTCTTGCTTCTGACCCTGCGCCAGAAGCTCTATACTCTGCCGCTCACGCGACAGTTCGGCTTCGCGCTCCTGAAACAGCTGTTCCCGTAGAACCAGCGTTTCGGCACGGTGTTCGAGGCTCTCCTCTTTTTGTGCCAGTTTTCGCTCAGACTTCTGGACTTCGGATCGTTTCTCTCGAATTTCGGCTTCCGCCTCCTCGCGGAACTGAAAAGCGACTTCTTTCGCCGCAACGGTGGCTTGCCGTTGGACGGAATCAACCTCTTTTTGAGTGTTCTCACGAATACGTTGTGCTTCAGCGACTATCGCATCTGCATCCCGTTGGGCTTTTGGCTCATACTTACGTATGATGAAGAAATGTTCCAATGCAAACGCTACTAGAGCGACTAGAACCAGTTCCAGAACGGCAAACGAGTTTGATATGGGCAAAGCAACTCACCTCCAGACTTACTACTTAGGGAAAACTTCCCTCTGTCCAAAGCTGAGCGACTAGGAACGGACCGCCGGTAAAAGGACTGATAGAATCAGTCCGCTTCAAAATTCAACGCCAATTCGGAGAATACCTGCCGAATTACGTCATAAGAGAAGCCTCTTCGCAATAAATAATCGGTTAGTCGCCGTTTTTCACGCGAAATATCTGCCGGTTCTCCCGAATTTGTCCATTTTTTTTCAATCAATGCCAAAGCACGCCGTTTTTCGTCCTCTGGTTCCACTTTATCCAGAGTCTCTTGAATGGTCGTTTTGTCGATCCCTTTGCGTTGCAGTTCAAGGCTCAAGCGGCGCTTGCCATACCCTTTTCTGTCTGCCCTGTCCTCCACCCAGTCCTGTGCAAAAGTGGTATCATCTACCAAACCACGCGCCTCTATCTCCGCGATGACCTGTTCCACTATTGCCTCAGATGCCCCTGCCCGTTGAAGCTTTTGCTCGATCTCTCTTTTGCTTCGCACCGAGCTTTCCAGCATTCGCAATGCAATTTTGCGTGCGTCTTCGATATTCGGTTCCTGCGGCTGTCTCATGGCATCCCTTTATCGCTTTCGCGCCGGTGGGGGCGTGTTTGGCTTTGGTTGTACAGGCGGAGCCTCTTTGGATTTGTTGTCGGGTTGCTTCTTGTCTGAGGGCTTGGTCTCTTTTGTGTCCTCATCCTCATCTTCTTCTTGAACCATGCGCAACTCCATCTTTCCAGAGCTATAGAGTGTCTCTTCTCCCTCTTTAGTTCCCACAAAGACATCTGTATCAAACTTTGCTTTTTGTCCATCCGTGTCTTCACCACGTACAGGTTTGAACAGATGAAGCACCTCTAGTTTGTCATCATATTCGGCATGTTCCGCAAAAAGGATACGTTCGATCTCGGTTCCGTTCTTTTTTTTCACCTTCTGCTTGAAGACAAGATTGCCAAACATCTTGATGTATTTCTTTTTGTATTGCGACTCCACGCGGTCACAGGTGATCAATACCCCTTTGCCCTTCTCATCGCTCAGGCTGGCATCTTTCTCGCTGCCCTCTTTTGGGGTTGGGGCAGCCTCTTTCTTTTCAGAGGGCTTCATCACGATAACCACGTTCTCAGTGATAATGGCGAGTTTCTTTTTCCCATTATCCACGTCTGCTTTTCCTCCCGTAATATGATACTTCTTGGTATCTAGTACGAGGTTCCCCGTCGCTTGTAGGAATTTTGTCTCTCGGTTATAGCGGGCGTTATCTCCCGTAATGACAGTATCCTCTTCGGTATAGCGAAAATTGGTTCCTATCAGCAGCCCCGTCTTGTCCTCGTGCTTAATGTTGTACATCACAAGGTCACCATACTTCGGCTCTTTTGCGTCTTTAAGGGGTTGTTTGCCACTGATAATCTCTGGAGGTGGCACCACTTTGGCGGGAGGCAACGGTGGGAGTGTTTTTTGGGCATGCACGCCCCATGCACTCGCCAGAGCCACAGTTATACAAAACGCCCCGAAACCGCTACGAACTATTTTTGGGTCTTGCATCTTTCAAACTCCTCAATGCTTAAGACGTGGTAGCATCTCATTTTCATCCACTGTATTTAGATCGATCTTGGCGTGAATGAAATCGGCGCGCATGATCTTATTACGCAGATCGAGGCTCAGATTGGTTGCGGTGAAGGGCATTTTTCGCCATGTCCCTGAAACGGGTGTAGGACAGACCAGAATTCCGTCTTTGACCGTCCAAAATAGGCGTTCCGTCTGAATCTCCCCTTCATCAAAGGTCGCACGCACCCCCTCCATGCACTCAATCACACGATCCGCCGGATTAAGGCGGGCTTTATTGGTCTGGATGCGTACCTGTTTTGTGGCAATATTTGCCCCATCATTGCAGAGAATTCTCTGCTCTGTCTTGTGTGTATTGTTATTTACTAGCTCAAGGATAGTCAAGTTTGGCGCAACAATTGTGGCTCCAGATTGGGTTGTGAGGCGTACATTTCCACTCAGTTTGAACCGCCATTTAGAATGGAAAAGTAAAGCCAGATCGTAGGGCAAGGCATGGAGATCCTCTGCCTCATATTCCCCTCTATCTGCCGAAAATGTGGAGTTGACTTCCTCCTTTTTAGGCTTCGGTTGCCCCTTCTCCTCCTCAAAAACTTCATAGAGTTTGCCATCAATTATCTGGTTCAGCGTCGCTTTGCGGATATTAGAGAGGGCGGCACCGCTTTGCTTCTCAAAGTCGATGGATTTCGCTTTCAAAGCCCACGATTTTCGGTTGCCGATTTGGGACTCGAAGTCGGCATTTTCTAGGCGCATGACGGGAACTTCTAGAGAGTCGCCAGAGCGAGAAGGTATCGGAAACGGTGTACCCGCCCAACGGTAAGTCCTGAAAATAAGAAGAGTGACACCCAAGCTGATTGCCCAACCGAGAAGGCTCTTCCATTGCGCCCCTCCATTGGTACGAAACCGCATCTTGCCTGTATCTCTTTTCAGCATGGGCTATAATTCAAAAGGCTCTCTCTGCCCCAAGCAATGGGAGTAGAGAGAGCGTGAAAGGGTGCTTCTATCGCCAACCGGGTTAGGGACAGCCGGAAAGCGGTGGGGGAGGGGGAGGAGAAGAGTTGGGATCAAGTGCGCCATACATAGTGATCTCACTGTTCAGCGTGTTGTTTCCTATACTCAGAGCGGGCAACGGGAGTGAGCAGCTCAGCAGGTCATAATCTGCCGCCTGATATTGGGCAACATTATAGTATCCTGTTGCCACCGGGCGCGTAACCCGAATGCGTGCAATCGTCTGTGGCACATTGCTGAAGTTGAAGAAGCCCATGGAATCTGTCGTTGTGTTCAGCGAGGTTCCCACTACCTCGATAAGCACATTCTTTACCCCAGAACCTGTAAAATCGCGCACTACTCCGCGTAGATTGATGGCGTTGCCGCCGCCACCACCACCGCCACCGCCATTATTTGTGGAGGCGGTTCCCCCTCCACCACCACAACCTGCGGTAACAAACAGAGCGAGGCAAACTAATGTCAGGGAGAGGAGAGAGCGGGGGGAGGTCTTGTGTACTCCGTACCTCATGGATAGTCCTACCTTCCGGTGTCTTTGAATACGAACGTTTTCGAGCCGATGGATAGTTCGCCTTAGTGCATCAGGAGGAAGACATGGGAGGAGATGATCCCCAATAGCAGGCGCATTGAGGCTATTATACAATGTATCACAAAATTACGCAAGAGACTCCCTGCGTACTACCACCCATAATAGCTAGGGCTTTATTTTCACTGGTGTGCCATGTCGAACAATTTCTTGCCACAGTGCTATAGTTAGATTCTCAGGCGTCAAGGATTGGGCTCGTTGGAAAGCCTGAAGTGCTTCTCCATCCTTTTTTTGAAGAAAAAGGCGCATACCACGCAATATCCATTGCTCTGCCTCATCACGAGAATTATCGTAGCCGATAAGTGCTTGTTTTAATACATCCTCCATATTCCTTGCGGCTATAATTCGTTTATTGGTAAACAGATCAGGATTACGCATAAATAGTAATCCGAGTTCCTCAATATTAGCTAAGCTTGCAGGCAAAATAATCGTTGTCGTAGAGGCATTAACCATTGCTCCTAGCACTTTTTCATAGATGCCACCTACAGGGCGAATACTTCCATCCAAATTGATTGCACCAGTAATAGCCACAGAACTGTCTACAGGCTTATTCAACATGGCCGAAAGGGTGGCGAGTGCCATTGCAACGCCCGCAGAGTCACCTGATATACTATTAGTAGTACCTAGGGCTATGACAAAATCTGTTTGTGACCAATCGACCTGATAACCCATTTGTTCTACCTTAAACTTGCTATATTCAATTGCCGTGTTTGCCGAGAGTTTAAAGTCTGTTTTTGCATCAGCCAATAGGGTTATCTTACCCGTTCCTTTTCGTATTTTCGCTTGAATAGAACGCAGGACACCGAACGCACTTGATGGAGATTGCACTACAGTCAAACCGTTTACAATACCGATAGAGCCTTCTGGACGAGATGGCTTTAGGTTATCCCCAACAAGCAATTCTCGAATGTGATTAACGGCGGCCTCTCGACGTGCCTCGATCTCTTTACGCTGGTGCTCCCGTTCTTGTGCTACGATCATGTCTTGGTGTTTATTGATCAGTTTAAACTTAGGTATACCCTTTGAGTATGTAGCCCCTGTAAGGTCTGTTAGGCGCACATTAACACGATAAAAACTTGATTCCCATTCACTCAAGGGTACATCTATTTGCTCAAATGGAGGCATTGATCTATGCGCTACAGGAGTGTCATTAATAATTATGTCGATAGATTTTGGTTGGATGCCTTCAGCGAATTTGAGCCTTATAGGCAATGAGGAGGCTTTATCTGTAACTTCAAAGGTTTCAAGCCCTTCAGTAGTCTCAAACCTCACTGGTATGGGCAATATATATTTTTCGGTACGGTATGCAGTACCATTTAGAGTAAACTCTGCCCAAATCTGAGCATTGTGTGTGCTTTCACGTCGTGCATCCCAAAAGGCAGCGTATTCATCTTCAGGCAATGAGGGCAAAGGCTTACCATCAACAAAAAATGCTATATGGCTTAATTCTTTTAGATTATCTGGCTGTAGAGACAATTTTACTGGTTCAAGTAGCAAATCGTTAGGTAAGGGTAACAGCAATTTTACTTTGGGTAACTGATGTTACGCAAGCCCATATTGCACCTTGCGTTTCTGGAATTGTTGGTAAGCACTCTGGAGTGCTGTTTGGTAGAGTTGCGCCTTCATCGCAAAATGGCTCAGATGGCTGTGCATCCGCACCTGCTCCATCTTGACAAACGCGA
>CAMCUQ010000090.1 GCA_945878775.1 Chthonomonas calidirosea | reverse complement strand
GATTGAGCATACCAGACACAGGAGTCCAATCAACGCTTTTACCCACTTGATAGCGGGTCTCGTCGCCTATTCCCATCTGCCAAACAAGCCCTCCATTGTCAATAAACAAATGCTAAGGCTCAAGCCTTAACCCGAACTCACGTTATTTAATGCCTCTGCTGCTACCGAATGGCTTTTAGAATCTGGCTCAAATATCCATTTAGCCGATCATGCAGGCGTGACACCGTTAGTACATGCAATTTCTCAAGGCAATATTCGATTGGTTGCCCAATTACTCCAACTTGGTGCTAATGTAAACCAACCTTGTAAAAAGGGCTTCTCGCCACTTCACTACGCAGTCCTAAATAATCGATCTACTATCGCGAAAATGCTCTTAGAGCAAGGAGCAAGTTTGGAACATTACGATGAGCTCGCTAGGACTCCATTAGTACTCGCTGTGCATTATAGCGGACCACGAATAGTCCGATTGTTACTGAAATATGGCGCAAAGCTACCCACTTAAACCGGCAATAGGATAGCCCTTCAATCTGCGAGTGCTAGAGAAAACTTCGGGGCAGATAAAGCCCAAAACTTCTTGTCTCACAACTCGCTCATAGAGGCATTCTACCTTTGATGAGAGCAACTGTCGCCTACTCTTTGAACAATTGACGAAACTAGTGTACAATAGCGAGGAGCATTCTACCTACCACTGATAGAGGAGCAAACCATTCTATAATGAAACCGACTACCAACGTCATTCTTGTTAGCCTCGACACCACTCGCGCCGACCGTCTCTCCTGCTATGGTCACTTTCGGCGAACAACTCCCCATTTGGATAGGGTGGCGGAGGAGGGAGTCCTCTTCACCGATTTCTTTAGTCCACATATCCCCACCTACCCTGGACACACCACCATGATGACGGGGCGAGATGTCTACGCGCATCAGGTCACAGGGCAATCTGGTAACTTTGAACCCACACAAGGCGTTCAGATGTTGGCAGAGATTCTCAAAGAGCAGGGCTACTTCACCGCCGCCGCCGATAACTTGGGCAGATGGTTTGCGCGTGGCTTCGACCATATTGAACCCTATAAGTGGGACACAAACCAAAAAACGTGTTGGCGCAAAGCCGAAGCCGTCACCGAGGCAACCCTCAAAGTGCTGAACAAGGCAGCCAGTCAAGACAAGCCTTTCTTCCTTTTCTTGCACTACTGGGACCCACACACACCCTATCTGCCCCCACCTCCCTTTGACCGAATGTTCTATTCAGGAGACGAGAAAGACCCTGAAAACACCAGTATGGATGCCCTTTGGGACTTCGAGAGCTTCCGAAACTATTTTGCCGAGTGGATGCCCGATGTCACCGATATTGAGTTTCCCAAAGCCCAGTACGATGCCGAGATCGCCTACATGGACACCTGCTTTGCCCATGTTCTCTCTCACCTCGACGGGCTAGCCATCACAAGCGACACGCTCCTTGTAATCACGGCAGATCATGGAGAGGAGCTAGACGAGCATGGTCACTGGTTCGATCACCATGGGCTTTACGACACAAACCTTCATATTCCGCTAATCATGCGTTGCCCAAGCCTCTTGCCAGCGGGACTACGCCTTGGGGGCTTGACTCAAATGCCCGATATTGCGCCCACAATTCTCGATCTATTGGACTTGGGGCATATCTCGCAAGAGCAGCAGATGACAGGCAAGAGTCTACTTCCCCTTATCAATAGCCCTTCCGCCACCCAACGCGGCTCCACCGACTCGATCCATATCACAGAAAACACCTGGATGAAAAAACGGGGACTACGAACCCATCAGTGGAAATTGATCGTCCCGCTAGAAATTACAGACCTGCACGGCAATTCAGAGGTAGAGCTATACAACCTTTTGTCAGACCCCGGTGAGCTTCTCAACGTTGCCTTCGAATACCCAGAAGTTGTTGTCCGGCTTACCCAACAGATGGAGAGTCACATCACACAGAGACTAGAGATAACCGGCAATCCCGATCCGTTACCACTCCACCCGATCCCTTTGCGCCGAATCGGGCAAGGTATGGACATCGCAGTCCCACGCGACAAGCGTCTCACAAAAGAGTTAGCCGATGTACAAGATGAACGTCTTGAAGGAGGCGACTTCATCGGCTATGACAGGAAGGAGGAAGAGGAGTAATGAGAGAACAGACACTCACAGAGCAAGAGCGATTGACCTTACGCTATCAACAAAGACGCCCCACTCCACGCCAACGAGAACACCGCCTTGAGCGAGAGGAGATACCGCTTCTCCTTGCCCAAACTCATAGCCCAAATCCCCTTGCACGTAAAGAGGCAGCAAACTCCCTCTGCCCTTGTCATGTGCAAGGTGAGGTTCCAGAGGTTTGGGATCGTCTTATTGAGATGGTGGAAGACCCCGATCCAAAGGTGAGAAGCGTGGTCCTGCATACCCTAATGGATGGATCACCGCGTTCTCGTGGAACAGAGGTACTCTCTGCTATCACCAAAATGTATCACGACCCCGAGCCGAAGCTACGGCGCCATGTGCGTAAGCACTTGGTAAGCACTTGGCAAGCATTCGGCGCGACGGCAACATCAACCGAGGATAGACAACCCCATGCGCGTACTTGTCACAGGAGCCAACGGACAATTAGGATTGGAGCTTTGCCCCCTTCTCGAAGGGGCAGGGCATACCGTCATTCGGACAGATGTAGGGGTGCGGTCAGGCAAAGCCGTTCCCACTTGGGAGCCGCTAGACATAACCAATATGGAGCAGGTAAGGCAGACTCTCCTCACACATCAGCCCGACGCGATTATACACGGAGCCGCCTATACCGATGTCGATGGTTGTGAGCGGAATCCCGAACTTGCTCACAAAGTGAACCACTTAGGAACCTGGAACTTGGCAACATTTGCTGGAGAGAGAGATATACTCTTCACCTATGTCAGCACCGATTTTGTGTTCGACGGCACGAAACGTACCCCCTATACCGAAGAGGACATTCCAAACCCCATTAGCCTTTATGGAGTCTCAAAACTTGCAGGAGAGCGTAGAGTTGCGCAACTCTGTCGAAGGCATTTTGTGGTTCGCACAGCATGGCTGTTTGGCGTAGAGGGTGCCAATTTCCCACGCCGAATCCTAGAGCTTGCCCAGACCCGCAAAGAACTCAAAATTGTAGCAGATCAGGTAGGAAGCCCTACCCATGTCCCCGATCTCGCACGCAAACTCGTCGCGTTTCAGAACTCTCCTCTCTATGGAACCTACCACGTTAGCAACAACGGCTCCTGCTCTTGGTACGAGTTTGCAAAGCGAACCCTAGAGAGAACGGGCATCACAGGCATTACCCTTCATCCTATTCTCAGTAAGGATTGGACTTCGCCTGCAAAACGCCCCACCTATTCCGTTCTGCGGAATTTCAACCTCGAACTACAAGGATGTGACGATCTGCCCTCTTGGGAGACAGCACTCGATCTATTTTTGGAGCGATTAAAGGCTTAGAAAGTCAGAATACAAATGTCGCCTATTTTGAACATGAAGCAACGAATAGCCTTCAAGATTGGGGCGCGAGCAAGGAAGTTTGTTCTTGAGGGCTGTCCTATAGAAGGTTACGACTATCTCTATTCCTGTCTTGCAGAAGCAAAGGAAAAGGACACCGAACTCTATACTCTGCTTCAAACAGAGGTGGAAAAGTTCGATAAGCGCATGGAATCAATGGACCTATAGAAATCGGCGCGGAGACCTCTGGGGTTCCGCGCCGAATAACGTTTAGACGTAATAGGAGAGGCTAGTCTTGCAGCGACTCTATAAGATCGAGTTGCTCCCACGGGAAATGAGACTTTCCGAAGTGTCCATTCCGTGCCGTCTCAATATACTTGACCTTACTGGCATCCAGAAGCCCCAGTCGCTTGATCATGGAGTAGGGGCGCAGGTCGATTGTTTTCCGAACCCGTTTTACTATCTCCGCCTCAGAGACTTTTGCGGTCCCAAAGGTGTCCACAAGGAGGCTCATAGGCTCCGCCACCCCAATCGCGTAGGCGAGTTGTAGTTCTGCTCTATCTGCAAGTCCCGCCGCAACAATGTTCTTGGCGACATAACGCGCCGTATATGCCGCAGAACGATCCACCTTTGAGGGGTCTTTACCAGAGAATGCGCCGCCACCATGCCGGGCAGCACCGCCATAGGTATCGACGATGATCTTACGCCCCGTCACACCTGTATCCCCTTGTGGTCCCCCAATGACAAAGCGTCCTGTTGGGTTGATAAAGTACTTGATGTTGCCTTTATTGTAGGCAGCATACTTCTCCAAAACAGGATTGATCACATATTCTCGAACGTTGCGATCCACTTCGGCACTGCTTTGGCTATCATCGTGTTGGGTTGAAATAACGATAGAGTCGATATGTTGGGCAATTCCCTTTGTATCGTAGGCAATCGTTACTTGAGACTTGCCATCGGGACGAAAGCCCGTTTCAGGACGGCTACGGCGCACGTCAGCCAGGTACCTTGTGAGGTCGTGGGCAATGCTCAACGCGAGAGGCATATAAGACTCGGTCTCGTTCGTCGCATAGCCGAACATAATGCCCTGGTCTCCCGCCCCTTGCTCCTCTGGTTTTGCCCTGTCCACCCCCATCGCAATGTCCGGTGACTGCTGTTGGATCGCGAGCATCACCCCCGCAGTATGTCCATCGAATCCATAGTCGGTGCGCGTATATCCCACGTTCACTGTCGTTTGGCGCACGATATCCGCTATCTCCACATAGGCTTTCGTGGTCAATTCTCCGCCCACTACACAAAGCCCACGCGTGAGAAAAGTCTCAAGCGCAACGCGCGACTGCGCGTCCTGCTCTAAAAGCGCGTCCAAAATCGCGTCGCTGATCTGGTCGGCAAGTTTATCGGGATGTCCCTCCGTCACGCTCTCCGAAGTGAACAAAACATAATCAGACATGGTAAATCCTTTCTGCAAATACAGGCTATTCTGGTACATAGTTGAGCCCATTGAGAAAGTGCTTCGTTTTCCTATCAAGAACAGTTCCAAACGGCGTAGCCAAAAACAAAAACCCCTTCCGCGCTTATGCAGAAGAGGTCGTATTGGCGCAAACTACGGAGAGGCGCACGCAAGATGCACTACTCCCAGAATGCCATACGCCTCTTATCTTGCAGCTCGCAAACTTGCGCCCTGCTCGGAATTAGCACCTGCCCGCTTTCGCGGGTGGTTGTTGTGGTGTCATCGGGCCGTTCCCTCAACCACTCTGGATAAGAAGCCACTAAATTCTCTCAATATTAATAGTTACTGTAACACATAACGCCCCCCAAAGTCAAGATAGAACGGGAAGTCTCTTTGGAGGTAACGTGTCCTACACTGCAAGGCTCTCCTCTATATAGTCGGGTCTTTGATCCTCTGGGCATAGAGCACCTTCCCCAAAAACAAGTGGATAGGTCCGATTTTCATCTTGTTGTGAACGTGTTGCCCCCTCCATATAGCAGACGGAGAATGCCCGACGTGGACACTCGATCCGATTTACGCCAGAGCGGTGCAAGAGCCAGTTATGGAGTAGAATTGCCTCTCCTGCCTTCGCCTCCAAAAAGAGACTGGCACTCTCCGGCGCAAGTTCTGCCTCTTGCTCTGGCGAGATCGTATGCCCCCATTGCGAAAGCAAACCCAGCCTATGGCTTCCAGCAATCACCTGCATACAGCCGTTCTCAACCGTCGCGTTATCCAGAGCCGTCCAAATAGTGACGAGCGGGTTCCTATCCAACCCCCACTGATCTCCCCCATCTTGGTGATAGGGCAATACTGTCCCACGAAATGCAGGCTTATTCATAAACATAGAGCGATAAATGCTCACAGAATCGCCATATACCTGCTGACAGATATTCCGAAAGACCGGATGCTGAAGATAGGCAAGAAATTCAGGGTCTCGTTCCAACGTCTCGATCTTCCGATAGTTCAATGTCGCCTCTGCCCATTCGCCTCCTGAAGGAACGTCGCCATAGCTTCCCGATGCCGAGTCGAGTTGGAAATACATCCCCTTATAGCGCACTTTGCCCAACATTATCGCGTCCATGCGGGCTTGAAGGCTTGCGAGTTGCGAATCCGAAGCGATTTGCCCCAAACGCAGATAGCCCTCTTGCTCAAATTGTACCCACTCTGCCGCCGTCAAAGCCTCAGTGCGTCCCATACTCATATCAGCCTCCCTCTCTACTTCACCACTTTCAGAATCTCTTTGAACTCAGGGGTACTTGCATCCTGAAGCATCTCATAGAGCGCGAGTTCCACAGAAGAGAGTAAAACTCCCCCCTGGCGCATCTTGTCTAGCCCCACCCGCCAGTTTGGCTCCTGCCGTGAAGAGACCGCGTCACTTAGCACATGCACCTGATACCCGGCGGCAGTGAGATCGTGCGCTGTTTGGCTCACACAAATATGTGTCTCCACACCTGCCAGAAGTATCTGCTTCCGCCCAGAGCGTTGTATCTCAGAAACCACCGCTTGGGAACGGTAACAACTGAACTCCATCTTATCGAAAGGAGAGGCAATCGAGGTGAGAAACTCTTTCACTTCTGGAAGAATGTCGCCCATCTCTTGCGAATACTGGGTCGTGCTTATAATAGGAACGCGTAGGGTATTCATACCTTGAATGAGTATGCGCGTGTTCTTAATCAGGGCTTCGCGCTCATGAATATGACGCAGAAAGGGTTCTTGCATATCTATCAACATCAGTAATGCCGATTCACGGTGCAACAAATGCGGATGTATCTTTACGGGATTCATAGGAAAATTGCCTCCAAACAACGTCTCTCTTGGTATCTACTCTTTATTATACTGAAAGTTGATAAGAAATAATAGGCATCTCTTAAAGTGCCAAAGCTCCATAATTCGAGTATAATATAGGAGAGTTTGACTCACCGTAAGCGTTGAAGCGTATTCGCATTAGGAAAGAAGAGCGAGAGCAGACCTCTCTGCTTTCTCAGAGGTTTCTCCCCTCTTTTGTGAAACCAAACAACATAAATGTAGTAAGGAGTGTGTTCTCCATGGGGCGTTTCAAAGGATATAAGTCTCGCTACACCCGTATACAAGCGATGGTTGCCACAGGTCTTATGTTTGTCGTGATGAGTGCACTAGCACTAGGACAACAGATACCAGGGTTGCCGGGGCAAACCCCGCCTCCCACAACACCGGGGCAAGCCCCTCCCCCCACGACACCTGCCCAAGTAGCCCCCCAGCCCGCTCCTGCAAGTACCGATCCCAAGTTTACCGCTGCGGAGATCACCAGTCCCAAAATCGCAATTGGAAAACTAAAAGGGGATAACTCTCTCTTAACCAACTACCTCAGAGGCAAAGTTCCTGCCACTTCTCAGATTATACTCATTAATTATGACGGGACTTCAGAACCCTCACCTGCCATTATACAGGTGCTGTTGGACGCACTCAATGCTACCATTGATGATGATACTTTCTATAATTCTACACGCATTGATGTGGCGAAAATGCCCAAGGACATTCAAGACGGGATAAAAGCAAACGTACAAGGTGCTGACCGAAAACTGCTCAACCGACGCCTTCTAGAAGAGTCCTACCCAGACTTTTTGGCGAAGATAGCGAGTAGGCAAGCGGCTCCCGTAACGACACCAATTGTCCAACCTGCTCCACTTGTTCCTGCCCCTGCTGTTGGACAACCCGTTCTTCAACCCAAAGTTCCCAATAACATTGGTCCCGACTTCCTAGAGACAGAATCAAGCCTTAAGCAAAGCCCTCTCTTTGGATTCGATATATTCGCCTCCTCCCGCGCACGCATTGATAAGATGAGCAAAGAGGCTCCTGCCCCTTCCGCTACAGATACCGGTAAGAACTCTATCGGAAACCCCATTGTTCCGGGCAACCAAAACAACCCCATTGGAGTCGTCTCCGACAAATATCAGTTGGGTCCCGGCGATGTGATGAATCTCCGCTACTGGTCAAAAACCATGGAAGCACTAGAGACCACCCTCCAACTGAATGAGCAAGGCTCTGTGACCCTCCCCACTGGTGACAAGCTTGTAGCACGCGGTCAGACCCTTCTACAGTTTGAGCAGAACCTTCGCCGTGTCATGCGCCTCAAGTTTCGCAATGTGGAGATACTGCTCACCATGCGTGAGCTTCGCACTGTTGCTATCACCGTTCAAGGCGAATCGTACTCACCCGGTCCCTATTACGTTCCCTCCGTCTACACGCTTTATGGTCTTCTCCTCCTCTCAGGAGGACCTACGGAAGCCGGTTCACTGCGCGATATTCAACTCAAGCGCGGAGGAACTGTCCACCATTTCGATCTCTATCGCTACCTGATGTCAAACGATAAATCACAAGACATAGGGATACAAGCCGGAGATGTCCTCTATATTCCGCTCTCAGGTCCTCGTGTACATGTAGGGGGTGAGGTACGACGCTCCTATACGTTTGAACTCCTCAAAGGGCAGACTCTGAAAGAGGTTTTTGTCTATGCAGGAGGCATCAAACCGACAGGGGCAAAAGTTCAAATTGAGACTATAGACACAAATCTCTTTCGCAAAATCGTCAATTTTGACCTGCTCAATTTGGCAAAATCCGATGGCCTAGTCCTCAAGGACGGTGATAGTGTGCGCGTTACGAGTGTGCGCTCTCGTATCCAAAACCAAGTTACTATTGAGGGCGCGGTAGACCAGCCTGGTAAATACCCGATTGCGCCTAATATGCGTGTCAAAGACCTCGTTGAAATGGCACGTAAATTTACGGAAGAAGCCTATATCGAGCGAGCCGACCTCTATCGCCTCAATCCCGATAATACTTTTACCCTCTATCAGATCACTCTTTCGAAGGCAATGAAAGGCGACCCAGAGGCGAACATCCTCCTACAAGAGCAAGATCGCTTGCGAGTCTACTCCATCGAGGATGTACAGTGGACAGGCTACCGTAGCATAGAGGTGGTGGGGGCGGTGCGCCGTCCTCGAAAATACTACCGCTCCGATAATATGCGCGTCCGTGATATGATTCTCTTGGCGGGAGGGCTGAACGACAACGCCTACGCACAAGGCGCACAACTCCAACGCCAAAACCCGGACGATACCTATGGACCTCTGCTCTATATCGATCTGCGTAAAGCGTCTCTGAATGACCCTAAGCACAACGTCGTCCTGTCTGACCGAGACGTGCTGACGATCTTAACCATTCAGCAGGCGAAGTATATGCCTAAGCAGGAAGTCTCCATCCGGGGCGCGATACAGTCTCCCAGCGATTTTGCGATGGCGCAAGGAATGACCGTAAAAGACCTTCTCATGCGGGGAAATAACTTCTTGCCCACCGCCTCTACATCGCGCATCTTTCTCCAACGCACCAACCTGGATGGAACCCCCGGTCCCCTCCTAACCCTCGATGGAGAAAAAGCCCTTCGAGGAGACCCGAAAGAGAACATCTTCCTCCAAGAGAAAGATGTTCTTACTATCTACACCAAAGAGCAGGCAGAGTTCGTTTCTGAAAAAGCAGTGACCATTTCGGGAGCCGTGCAGAAGCCCGGCAAGCAACCTCTTGCACAAGGCATGACCGTGAGAGACCTTATCCTACAATCGGGTAGCATCCTTCCCACCGCCTCTACATCGCGAGTCTTTCTCCAACGCACCAACCTGGATGGAACCCCCGGTCCCCTCCTGACCCTCAATGGAGAAAAAGCGATGAGCGGAGACCCGAAAGAGAATACTGTCCTCCAAGAGAGAGATGCGCTTACCATCTACACCAAAGAGCAGACAGAGTTCATTCCTGAAAAAGTAGTAACCCTTTCGGGAGCCGTGCAGAAGCCCGGCAAGCAGACACTCGCGCAGGGTATGACCGTGAAAGACCTGCTTTTGCAGGGCGGGAATATTCTTCCCACTGCCTACAAAGAGGTTGCGTTCCTACTCCGCACAAACCCTGATGGCTCTTTTGGAAAACTCTTTAAGATCAATATCGAGAAGGTCATGGAGGACGTACCAGAGGAAAATATCCCGCTTCAAGAGAAAGACAACCTCAAAGTCTACACGGAAGACCAGTATCACTTTGTGGCAGAGCAGATGGTCACCATCTCTGGAGCCGTGCAAAATGAATCCACCTATCCCCGCACCGAAGGGATGCGCCTCAAGGATCTGGTTGAGCAGGCGGGGGGTCCCCTCCCCAGTGTCTTCGACACCATTCGGATAACCCATGCGCGTCGTATGCTCGGTTCAGAAATCACCAAAGTGAGCATGGCAGGTGTCTTGAAGGATAACCCGAAGGACAATATCCTCTTGGAAGACGGCGACCACATCACGGTTCTAGGGCGAAAAGACTTTCTTGAGAAGCCCATCATCGTAACCGTGTATGGGGCTGTGAAGCGTCCCGGTCCCATTTCCCTCACGCGCCTCAATGCCCGTGTGAGCGAGATTATCAAAGAGAATGGTGGGTTTATGGAGAACGCCTTCCTACAGGGGGCGCAATACTACCGCCAACCCAATCAGATTCAGGATACTCTACAACAACAGAAATTGACATTGGTACAACAAACCCTTCGCGCCGTTCAGGACTTGGAGTACCAGCGCGTTCTTGCGGTATCGGATATCCAGAAGGTACGTGAGATCAGTAAAGCACAAAACAGCACAAATGACACCTCTGGCGGTCTTAGTGTGTTAGGCGGTGGTGGCTCCTCCTCCTCGCAAACCCAGAAGCCGGGCAACGTTCAATGGGATAAGGTTTGGGAGCATCCTTCCGTCACACAGGCACGCCCTCTGCAAGAGAATGAGCTGCGCCCTGCCGGTAATATCGCTTTCTCGTTGGAGAGAGCAATGCGCTCTCCTCATAGTGCTGATGACATGATCGTCAAAGATGGAGACAAAATCTATATCCCAGAAAAGCCCAGTACCGTTGCAGTCATCGGAGCTGTTGCAGTACCGCAATACACGCTCTTTCAGCAGGGAAGGACGCTTGGCTACTACACCAAAGTTGTGGGAGGGTTCGCACCAGATGCCGCCCCAGATTACATCCTAGTCATTAGTGTCACAGGGAAGGTGCTTCGAGGCAACAAGAATACCCGTATCGAACTAGGCGACATGATCTTTGTCCCGACCAAGGTCATGGCACAAAAGCTCAGCGACAAGCAGAACGATCTCGAAAATACTACAAAGAGCATCACAAATGGTCTCTTGTCACTTGCGCTGATTCGCACCATCATCAAGTAGTCAAAACTGCATTTCAAACAGACAAAAAGCCCTTCTCTCATATGGGAGAAGGGCTTTCCAAAACAAAACAATACGATCTGTTATTTTGACGTTTAGATAACTACTAAAGTGTGATATAATCCATGAGAGTAGGTTCCTTTCTTGGTGGAAAAGAACTTTACCCCATGGTTAGGGCATTTTGTCGATTAAGGCTAGATGCTCAACCCATTTTGTCTAAATGTCAATACATTTGGAGGTTTTATTATGCATACATTGAATACTGTTTCTAAACCCACTGTTTCAGAAGAGCTATCGGATCCTATTGATGCCCTCTATCCGACCAATTCGTCTATGGAGGACCTTATACGCCGTATCCAATTACACCCACGCTATCCGCTAAAAAATATTCAA
>CAMCUQ010000089.1 GCA_945878775.1 Chthonomonas calidirosea | reverse complement strand
AGGCTCCTGTGGTGGTTGGGAAGTCGGTAGCACGGGTATATCCCGCCACATAGGCACTCCCCCCACTGTCTACCGCGATGGCATAAGCATAGTCAGAACTCTTCCCTCCCAAGTAGGTGGAGTAGACCAGAGACTTCCCATCTGCACTCAACTTCGTCACGAAGCCATCTTCGCCTCCCTTGTACTGTGTTTGGAAGGCTCCTGTGGTGGTTGGGAAGTCGGTAGCACGGGTATATCCCGCCACATAGGCACTCCCCCCACTGTCTACCGCGATGGCATAAGCAATCTCATCTTTCACATTTGTCCCTCCCAAGTAGGTGGAGTAGACCAGAGACTTCCCATCTGCACTCAACTTCGTCACGAAAGCGGGCGCTCCCTTGTACTGTGTTTGGAAGGCTCCCGTGGTGGTCGGGAAGTCGGTTGAAATAGTCCAACCCGCCACATAGGCACTCCCCTTGCTGTCTACCGCGAGGGCATAAGCAACGTCATAACTCTTCCCTCCCAAGTAGGTGGAGTAGACCAGAGCAGGGTCAATTACCAGCGGACGGCTTCGGTCATACGCTCCCACTGCAAAACAGACCTCATTCCCCTTTGAGATGTGGTACTTCGCTTGAACGGGCTTTCGCTTTCCTGCCACCTCTTGGTATGCCACGGGAGAGTGCCACTTCATGCTTCCATTCCCTGTCTCCAGCAATAACTCGCCACTCGGCAGAGATTTCACTCTCCTTGCACCTGCAAACTTGAGGCGAATCGAAGATGCCTCTGCTTTCGGCTTGACGACGAAGTCGTACTCCAACTGGCTCTGGTTCCCATAGTAGACGACATCAACCCCTTTGTAGACCTCATTGAACCCTACTTTGCCATAGTTCTCAACCCCAGTCCGCCACTGGCTCTTGTCTTTCCCCACAAAGTAGTTCGTGGTTCCGGGGAGTTTGGCTTCTGTGGTCTCTTGTGCCTCTGGATTTGCTCCCACGAGTTGCATTCTCAGGACAGCTCCCACAGTTTGCTCAGGCTTGGCGTGAGTGGCTTGTTTCCCTTTTGGTTTGGGGGAACTCTTTTTGAGGGAGAATACGGCTTCTTTGGGAGTGAGGAAAAGGGAGTATCCGCTCCCCCGTGAGAAGAACTTGACTCGTTTATCGGTCTGTCCTATGTTCTTCTCGAAGGAGAGAGGGAGTTTGCCGTAGTTCTTCACCACAGAGGGGTTGGGCTTCTGCTGTTGAGCAAAGGCGAGAGAGGTTGTCGTTAAGAGTACGCTCAGAGTGAGCAGAGCCGAAAGGTGCGTTTTCATAGGAGGTTCTCCAGATTAGGCACAAAGACACGAAAGGAGTGAGGGTATGCCATACCAATTAAATGCGTTCGAGTGCGATTCCTGCGTTTTTATGCAAAAAAACTATCCCCACTCTGCCCAGACAAACAGAAGAGTGTCTGAGGTTAGAAGGGGGATAGTTTTGAAACGTACCTTTAGAGCGGATCGATCTCTTTGCCGACGCCATGCACCTCTGTGGCGGGCGCAGGCTCTCCCAGCTTATCACGCTTATAGATAGGGTTGAGGGTTCCCACAGGGTCAATATCGACCACGGTATCTCCGCGCCACTTCAGGTTAAACTCCTGACCGTTCAAATTACAGGTCTCTTTGCGCTCCTTTTGGCTCCAGTCATAGGTTGCTACATCTCCATTACGAAGTGCCTGCAACCAACCATAGCCTCCCCGCAAAGTCTCCTCGCGGTGGCGCGTCTCATTCACCGCCGTCACAAGGTCTTCGTTATCGGTCTCATCGGGAATGCGGACGGCAAGCACCCCGCGCGTTTTCATTAGCACCTCAACAACCCCCTCATGGGGAACACGACAGACGACATTTGCCCAACGAGTATCCCGTGAGAAGAGCATATTCACGCGTACCGCTTCGTCCTCACGCGCAACAGAGTAGTGCCAAAGGTCATAGAGCGCGCGAATGCCAGCGGAGGTAGAGCGCAACATCAGGCGTGGATTTGTTGGATCAATCGCATCATTGCACAGGCTCCAACTCGAAAATTGCCCCAAAACACCTTGAGTAACGCCCTCGGTACGGACTCCCTCCGGGGGATGGTTTGCACACCAGACCACTTGTGGAAACTCGACCTCACTCTCCTTCTCAACCCAATCCACATCAAGAATTTGGCTCTCCAAGAGGTGATTGCGCCCATACCGTTCCGCATCCCGGAAATAGGTATGATCCCGATAGCTCCCTAGCAGAATGGCGATCTCGATCATATCTTTTAGGAAAGTGGTGTCGCCCTGCCAACGATCAACCCCGGAGACACGGTGGGGGAAGAAACCAAAATCGGTTCCGTAGGCACGCAGAGTGGCGTAGCACTCCTGTACCCAAGCGATGCTCTCCACATCTGCCAAATGGATGGCAAACCGCAAAGCCCCCTTCAAAAATCCTGCCACACTGTGCAGATACCGTGCCGACTTATCGGTGATGTGTCCCTCTCTATCGAAAGCACCAGAGCGGTGGCGGAAAAACCGGATCAGCCCTGCGGCAAGGCGATGCGCCTGCTCATTGCCAGTAGCGACAGAAAAGCGAACCAGTGGAAAGACGATCTGCGCTCCTGTAAGAATATCACCCACGCGATCAATCGGCGGGCTTTTGTCGAGCCACCCACCAACAGGAAGCACCGACGCGGGCATCCAACACATATCCCGATCCCAAACAACGGTACGATACAGAGCTTGAACCTGTCTTTGGGCAGCTTGTAGAGCCTCTTGATCATCAAAAGCGAGATAGCGTGTCGTCCACGCCATAAGCGCACCACGCTGTGTCCACTCTAGTTCTACGGAGGGAAGAGGGCGCGTCCACGGGGCTGAAGGGACAACAACAAGCCCATCTTCACGTTGATGAGCAAGAAGGTGCCCTGCGAGTAGGGCATCCCGTTCGTCGGGCGCTGTCCCTGTCATAATGCGGGCAAGCGAAAGAGCCTCCAGAAGATGCCCCGCACTGTCCCCATAGTCTAGGGGGGCATGCATGGCGACGGGAGGTGCTGTGTGCAACTCAATATACGAGTAAGGTTGTCCCTGTAACTCCAGGTCTAAAAGCGACGCGCATCCCTCGAGTGCTAACTTGGCACGTGCTACGAGATCGAAGGGATGGGCGCGAACTGCCGCCACCAATGGCGAGACGTTATCCGTTGACATACTCTTTTTCTCCCGACGCATATCTGCCTCCTCATTTCGTAAGAGGCTCCCATCTTGCGAAGCACACCCTATAGAGGAGATGCCTTCCCTTTCGCGAAAAGAATTGCCGATTCCTGCTCAATTTTTACTCTTTCCTAGGATTCCTTTTTTGCCTTGCCTATCAACCCAAGTATAGTGTATCCTAGAAATAGAGGGAGAGAAAAAATGGACACGTTTGAGGAAATACTCTATTTTGATCATGCCGCCACCACCCCAGTGGCTCCAGAGGTGCTAGAGGCGATGCTGCCATGGCTACAAGGGGCGTTCTCGGCAGGAAATCCTTCCAGTATTCATAGGCTTGGGAGAGAGGCAAGGGCTGCTTTGGATGGTGCAAGGGACAGTATCGCCAACCTCCTCCAAGCAGACTACTCCGAAATCTATTTTACAGGAAGTGGGACGGAAGCGGACAATCTTGCCCTCTTGGGAACGCTGTGGAGTGCTTCGCCTGACAGGAACCACCTCGTCACCACCTCTATAGAACACCATGCGATTCTTCACTCTGCCCACTTTTTACAGGAGCATGGTTATACGGTCACGACCGTTCCTGTCGATTCTCAAGGGTGTGTCGATCCCGAAGCGGTACGCAGTGCGATCACAGAGAAGACGGCTCTGGTCTCTGTCATGCACGCCAATAACGAGATAGGCACTCTGCAACCCATTACCGAGATAGCCCAAATTGCCCATGAGCGGGGAGCCTTGTTTCATACCGACGCAGTGCAGACAGCGGGACTCCTTCCTCTTTCCATTCCTACGCTGGACTGTGATCTGCTTTCGCTCTGCGCCCACAAAATGTATGGGGCAAAAGGGGTTGGTGCGCTCTTTGTTCGACAAGGGGTTAAAGTGACACCACTCCTGCATGGGGGGTCTCAAGAACGGGAGAAACGGGCAGGAACAGAGAATGTCGCGGCGATTGTGGGGTTTGGACGCGCCGCAGAGTTGGCAAAAGAGACACAAACGCAAGAGGTTCCGCGCCTCACTACCCTCCGAGAGAGGCTACTCTCAGGGCTACAGAACTCCCTAGAAGGGGTGCGCTTGAACGGACACCCCACTCTTCGCTTGCCCCATAACGTGAATATCTCCGTAGAAGGTGTCGAGGGAGCAACTCTGCTGATGAATCTGGACAGACAAGGAATCGCAGCATCCAGCGGGTCTGCCTGCTCATCGGGTTCCATAGAGCCTTCACACGTCCTCAAAGCGATAGGACTCCCCGATAGCCTCGCCTCCACTGGAATACGCTTCACGCTCGGTAGAGGAACAACGGAGCAACAGGTCGATCAAGTCGTAGACCGTTTCACTCAGATCGTGCGACGTATGCGCCGATTCTAGGGACCTGTCCAAAACCGACTTCTGTTTCTTGAGAGAGTTCCTCGCTTCGAAACAGCTTTATGTCCTCCCTTTTGGAATGGGTGTAATTCTCACTGAGGAGGTGTGGTTCGTACCCGCAACGAGTAGGTTATGAGGCTCCCCACAAAGAGAACACCAGCAAGGGTGAGTAGCGGTGTCTGGAAACTATGGGTTGTATCCTTTAGCCAGCCCATAATGAAAGGACCCACAAACCCTCCCAAGTTCCCCACCGAATTGATGAAGGCGATGCCTCCAGCGGCGGCGGCTCCCACCAAAAAACTGGAGGGGAGAGTCCAGAAGGGAGCGAGCATCGCCATCAGTCCCATTTGCGCCATGGAGAGGAAGAGAAGACGCGCCACAGGCTCAGAATTCAACGCGCTGAGCATCAGCCCAACCGCTCCAAATACCGCCGCAAACGTGACATGCAGACGCCGCTCTTGGGTCTTATCAGAGTGGGTTCCGTTTATAAGAAGCCCAATGGCTCCCGCAATGTAGGGTAGGGCAGTAATGAATCCTATCTGCACATCGCTCAGCTTACCAAAATCCTTCACGATCTGAGGAAGCCACATGTTGATTCCATAAGAGCCGACATTGAGGCTAAAATAGATCGCACAGAGTTGCCAAACGGCGGTTTGCCTCAAAGCCCCCTTAAGAGAAGTGTGGCTATGGTCTCTCTTCTTATCGTGCTCTGCCTCCAAACGCTCCAACAGTCTGTCTCGCTCCTCTGGCTTGAGCCAACGTGCAGTGCGCGGACTATCGGGCAAGTAGACGAGCACCACAAAACCCAATATAAACGCAGGAATCCCTTCCAAGAGAAAGAGCCACTGCCAACCCGCCAAACCCCAACCTTTAATGGAGACCAGAAAGCCGGAGACGGGTGAGCCAATAATATTGGCAAAGGCAATTGCAGACATGAAAAGGGCGATCATACGGGCGCGTTCGGCAGTGGTGTACCAGTAAGTCAGGTAGAGAATCATGCCGGGGAAGAAGCCTGCCTCTCCCAACCCTAACAGAAACCGCATAATATAAAACATCGTAACGCTGTTAGTGAACATCATGCACGAGGCAATAATCCCCCATGTAATCATGATACGCGCTATCCAACGTCTCGCTCCCACTCGCTCTAGGATCAGATTACTGGGAACTTCGAAGAGGAAATATCCAAGAAAAAAGATTCCGGCTCCTGTTCCATAGACAGTGTCACTAAAGCCCAGTGCCTTTTGCATGTGGAGCTTGGCAAAGCCCACATTTACCCTATCGAGATATGCTATGATATAGAGTAGAAAGAGAAACGGGATCAGGCGCAGGGTTACTTTGCGCAAGAGTAGACGGTCGTTGACAGATTCCATACGTTATTTTGGGCTCCTCATGATGCCGACCCCAATGAGAGCATGCGAGAAAGGTCGTTCTTTCACGTTCGACATATCTACTCAAGACTCCTCTACAAAAGGGGTTGGTGGGATCAGAAAGGTGTCTGTAATATCTGAAAGCCTCCTAGAGATGCCTCCGTTGCTCTTCCCTTTATACGAGAGCCTCCCTGTGAAGGAAGCTCATTCTCTTCTAAAGGGGTTCGTTTTCATGGGAACATTGACAACCGATTTTCTACAAAGTGAATTGGTGTACGTTCGGAAATTCTGGTGTTGCACCCTGTCTTACGGCGGGGTGAGGATTGAAACTACAAAGTATACTAACCCAACCTCGGTACAGGGTGTGCTTTTCGACATAATGGGAGGAAAAACGACAAAATGTCAGATGTAGAGTTAAAGTTGCGGGAGGGACTGAGTTTTGACGATGTATTACTCCTACCCCGCGATACCTCTGTTACTCCAAGAGAGGTAGATACGCGCACAGAATTGGTAGCGGGTATGGTTCTCAGAGTGCCCATCCTCAGCTCCCCCATGGATAGAGTAACTGAGGCGCGTATGGCAATCGCCATGGCACGCGAGGGCGGGCTTGGAATTATCCACCGCAACATGAACCCCGATGCACAGGCACAAGAGGTGGACAAGGTCAAACGCTCGGAACATGGCATTATTACCCACCCCATTAGCCTCTCTCCCGACAAAACTATTCGCGATGCCGTTGCCCTCATGGATCGTTACCATATCTCCGGCGTCCCTATTACAGAGCCCTCTACCAATCGCCTCGTCGGCATCCTCACACACCGCGATATTCGCTTTGAAACCAACTATGACCGCCCCGTTACAGACCTGATGACAACAGAAAACTCGCGCCCCGGTGGATTGGTCACGGCTCCAATAGGAACCACTCTCGAACAGGCACAGGATATTCTACAAGCCCATCGGATCGAAAAACTCCCCATTGTAGATAAGAATCGGAGCCTGCTGGGCTTGATAACCATCAAAGACATTCAAAAAGTACGAGACCATCCAAACGCCACCAAAGATAATAAGGGGAGGCTCTGTGTGGGAGCCGCCATAGGACCCCTGCGTGATCCCATTGGGCGCACTGCTATGCTTGTGGAGGCGGGCGTCGATCTTATCGTGATTGATGCGGCACATGGACAGTCTATTGGTGTTATCAATGCACTTCGCGCCGTGAAGGGTGAATTCCCAGACCTTCCTGTTGTGGCAGGCAATGTGGCGACTGCCGAAGGAGCCAAGGCACTGATAGATGCAGGCGCCGACTGCCTACGGGTAGGCATTGGGGCAGGTAGTATCTGTACTACCCGTATTGTGAGCGGCGTGGGGGTTCCCCAACTCACCGCTATCTTAGATGTGGCTTCTGAGGCAGGGCGACAAGGCATTCCTATCATTGCAGATGGAGGCATTCGCTTCAGCGGTGATGCCGCCAAAGCCCTCGCCGCAGGCGCGGCTGCGGTGATGGTGGGCAATATGCTGGCAGGAACCGAAGAGGCTCCGGGCGACGTGGTTCTCTATCAAGGACGTGCCTTCAAAGAGTATCGAGGTATGGGAAGCGAAGCCGCCATGCGCGAAGGCTCCAGTGACCGCTATGGACACGACCCGAAAGCACGCTTTGTACCGGAAGGAGTGGAAGGGCGCGTCCCCTACAAAGGCGCGGCACGTGACACCGTCTATCAGCTTCAAGGTGGAATCCGCTCTTGCATGGGCTACTTGGGTGCTGAAAGCATCGCCGAACTCCAAGAACGGGCGCAGTTTATCCGCATCACGGGGGCAAGCCTTCGTGAGAGTCATGTTCACGATGTATGGATGACCAAAGAGCCGCCGAACTACTCCAGTGAGTACACCTCAATAGAGCCTCAACGCGAATAGTAAAACATCGCTCTCTGCCTGAAGGAGCGGTTCTTCAAAAACAAAACCGTCAGACAAATCTTGAGACCCCTTCTCCCAGAATTGGGAGGAGGGTAGTCACAAGGGCTAAAACAGCGTAACTCATTCCAAGAATAGCCTATGCCACTCATGGAGCGCAAGGAGTCATCCTCGTGTCCTCAGAAAAAACACTCTCCCCCATCACCCCTCGTTACCGCTGGACAGTGGTTGCCATGCTTTGGTTCATCTGCTTCTTCAACTACGCAGACAGAGTGGCGATCTTTTCGGTTTTTCCTGAGTTGCAAAAGCGTTATCATTTTTCTAAATCGGAACTGGGCTTGATCGGAGCCGCCTTCACTTGGTTCTACGCAGGAGGCGCTCCCTTAGCGGGGCATATCGGAGATCGGTATGCAAGGAAGTGGGTTATCTTGGGGGGGCTCTATGTCTGGAGCCTTATTACTGGTTTGACGGCGCAATGTACCAAAGTGTGGCACTTTGTGCTAGTACGCGGTACTGAAGGCTTGGGGGAAACCTTCTACTTTCATGCATCAATGGCTCTGATTAGTGACTATCACACGCCTGCGACTCGTTCCCGCGCCATTGGGTTTCATCAGACAAGCATCTATGCAGGAACCATTGCCGGAGGCGCACTCGCGGGTTGGATGACAGACCAATATGGCTGGCAATCTCCCTTCGTGCTGTTGGCGGTCGCAGGGATTCTGCTAGGTCTCGTACTCAATCGTTATATACGTGAGCCAAAACGCAATGAGGCGGAGAGGGAGGAGAGTGGAACTGCCAAGGACGTACCCGCAGAGCCTCCCATTCCTTTTTGGCGTTTTTTGAAAGAGTTTTCTAGAACGCGCACCGCCGTCCTGCTGGTTGTCGCCTATGTGGGAGCGAATATTGTCGGGCAGATATTTCTGGTCTGGATGCCAACTTTTCTCAAGGAGAAGTTCGGGCTTAGTTTGACAATGGCTGGCTTGGGAGCGGTGGTCTTCATTCAGCTAGGGAGCATGGGAGGGGCGGTATTTGGGGGATTGGCGGCAGACCGCTGGAGCCAAAGGGATGTGACGGGGCGCATTCGTGTTCAAGCGCTGGCAGCGCTCTTTGGGACTCCCTTTGTATTTTTGTGCGGTTGGACGCGCAACCCAGGGCTACTTATTCTCGTGATGACGCTCTTTGGGTTTTGCAAAGGGGTCTACGACTCGAACCTCACCGCCGCCTTCTATGATGTTATCACTCCCGCACGGCGTAGCACAGCGACAGGACTCATGAATATGGTGGGTTGGTTTGGTGCGGGGATGGGTGCGTGGGGTATAGGTTTCGCTGTAGACCGTCAGATTCCCATGAGTGTTGCCATCTCCTCCACGGCTCTTATCTATCTCGCTGTTTCGGTCATACTCTATTTGACGGCGTGCTACACGGCTCGCCAAGATATTCTTGCGAGAGAGAGCATCTCTCTCGCTCCATCTTCCGAATCCTCACGACTCTAAAAAGAGTGCTTGATTTTCAAAACGATTTCCTCCGTTTAGAGCGACTCTCTCCAACTAAAAGGCAAATATTTCTTGACTTTTGGCGGTCTGTCGGGGTATATTAGCCTGCTGGCTCCGAAGCGGAGTCAGATTTTCTTGTGTCTGTCGCGCGATATGCGCTTTCAATAGGCATTATATCTCCTCTGCCTTATCGTAGTGCGGAGGATGGGAGAATAGAACCGATGTATGCAATCGTAAAAACGGGTGGCAAGCAGTATCGTGTAGAGCCGGGTGAGGTTCTTCAAGTAGAAAAGATCGAGGGTGAAAGCGACAGCACTGTCGAGCTCACCGAGGTCCTCTTTGTGCAGGATGAGAACGGCGCGAAATTGGGCAAACCGACTGTCGACGGCGCGAAAGTCGTGGCGACGATAGTCCGACAGTTCAAGGGTCCCAAAATCAACGGCATTGTCTTCAAGCCCAAGAAGAACATTCGCCGCCGTTATGGACACCGCCAAAACATCACTGCGCTCAAAATCGAGAGCATTATCGCCTAAGACGATCTACGACACAAGAGAAGGAGAACTTTTCGATGGCACATAAAAAAGGGGTTGGTAGCTCACGTAACGGACGCGACAGTAAGCCGAAACGTTTGGGCGTCAAAGAGTATGGGGGCGAGAGCGTTATCGCTGGCAACATCATCATTCGCCAACGCGGAACCAAGTTCCACCCTGGCAAGAACGTCGGTATCGGTAGAGATTATACGATCTTTGCCCTGATCGATGGCGTGGTGAAGTTTGAGGGCAATGGTGAGAAGCGTCGCATTAGCGTCTACCCCGCCGTTGTACCACAGGCTACAGAAGCCGTAGCCGCTTCCTAACACAAATTTTAGTCTCAGTGGGAAGAGGTCGCAGAGGGGTTTTTCTTCTTCTGCGACCTCTTTTCTCTGTTTGGGGCGCCTGGCTCGCATTCCAGAGGAGCAGGCTTCCCCGCACTTCCATCTCCCCGCAGGGTATAATAGAACTCGCTTCCTTACCAGAAAAACACACTCTGGAATAGAATATCTTCACAAGAAAAGAAGGGTCATAGGTCATGGCAGCCGAAACACTAGAACAGGTCATCTCTCTCTGTAAGCGCAGGGGATTTATCTTCCCCGGCAGCGAAATCTATGGTGGCTTGCAAGGTACTTACGACTATGGACCTCTCGGTGTAGAGCTTAAAAACAACCTCAAACGGCTTTGGTGGCGTCATAACGTCTACGAAAGAGACGATATGGAGGGGATCGAAACCGCTATCCTTATGAACCGTAACGTCTGGAAATATTCGGGACACGAAGAGACTTTTGTTGATCCACTCGTAGACTGCAAAACCTGCAAAGGACGCTTTCGCGAAGACAAACTACAAGATGTCCTCTGCCTTAAAGACCCCAAAAAACACCCTGGGCAGTGTGACGGACAACTCACGGAACCGCGTGCCTTCAACCTCATGTTCAAGACCCAAATAGGACCCGTCGCAGACCCAGATTCCTATGCCTACCTTCGCCCCGAAACCGCGCAAGGAATGTTTGTCAACTTCAAAAACGTGCTAGACTCCACAAACCGAAAACTCCCATTTGGTATCGCACAGATGGGGAAATCGTTCCGCAATGAGATAACAGCTCGCAACTTTCTGTTTCGTGTTCGAGAATTGGAGCAAATGGAGATCGAGTACTTTGTGAAGCCAGGAACCGATGAAGCTACCCATGAGGACTGGATACAAGACCATCTCACTTGGTGGATAGAAGAAGTAGGGCTAGAGCGTGAGAAGCTACAACTGCATGAGCATCCCAAAGAGAAGCTTTCGCACTACTCCAAGCGCACGGTCGATATTCTCTACAAGTTCCCCTCGCTAGGGTTCGACGAACTAGAGGGCTTCGCAAACCGTACCGATTATGACCTCGGTTCGCACAGCAGAAGCCAAGATCAACTGAACTTGACTGCCAAAGTGACCAAAAACGAACACTCCACCGAAAAACTGACCTACTTCGATCACGAGACGAACAAGCATCTCGTACCTTTCGTCGTTGAGCCTGCGGCGGGAGTGGATCGGGGCTGTCTTGCTGCACTTTGCGAAGCCTATAATGAAGAGACGCTAGAGAACGGCGAGACGCGCATTGTGCTAAAGCTGAAGCCTGCTCTGGCTCCGATAAAGGTCGCTGTCTTGCCCCTCAAAAAGAATAATGAGGAGATTGTCAGCACGGCAAAGAGTATCAAGAAGATGCTCCAAGCCTCCGGGCAGATGCGCGCCGTTTATGACGATACCGCAGGAATCGGCAAACTCTACCGCCGTCAGGACGAGATCGGGACTCCTTTCTGCGTTACAGTAGATT
>CAMCUQ010000088.1 GCA_945878775.1 Chthonomonas calidirosea | reverse complement strand
AGACAGAGAACAATTCGGAGCAATCTATAAAGCATCGGGGCTTTCCTTATGTTGGCGAAAGAGGGGGAAGGGCAGAGTGGTTGCTTGAGAAGCAGTAGCCTGCTTGTCTTGCGTGACGATCTCCCTTGCTTTCGGCACTTTGTATCTACGTGTTCTTTCACGTAGTAGGGTGTTGGCTTCTGGGTTTTCCAAAAGCGTTGAGTATTTTTATCTTTTTGTAACTACGGTTCATGGGAGCCCTCTCTAAGCGCGAGTTCATCGGCGGAAGTGGGACCCACAAAACGTGACTTGGCGTAGAACTGCCAGTAGCAGACAAGCCCTATCCCGAGCAGAAGCATTGTCCAGAGCACCTGTTCATTGGGAGGCAGGCTGAAGAGTACGGCAATGAAAACGACCCAAACAATGGAGATCAGATTGATGATCTTGCCGTAGCCTTTGAGGTTCCAAGGGGCGGTCTCTAGGGTGGTAAACTCCCCACTCTGCCTGCGTTTATTGCGCCAATTGAGATAGACCGGAAGCACATACGCAAGGTAGAGAGTAATCGTGCTAATGGATGTGATCACGCTGTAGGCAGCGGCATAGAGGCAGAGCAATATGCTCAGGACACTGGTAATGAGGATTGCCCATACCGGAGTGCGATAACGGGAATGTATCTTCTTGAGGAGAACAGAGCCGGGCATTCCATCGTCTCGCGCAAAGGCGTACCACATACGGGACATGGAGGCAATGGAGGAGGAGCCACAGAGCCACATCGCGCCCCCAATGATAACCGCAACAAAGTTCGCCATAAAGTTCGAGAGGTTCTGTTTGGCGATATAGAGGACAGGGTAGGCATCGGTGGCGGTGGCTTTAACGTCTCCATTGGGAATGCACCATGTGAGTACAATGAGCAGAATATAGCCCGCTACGGCGGAGACTAGAACCGACAGAAAGATACCCCACGCCGAGTTTTTGCGTGCCATGAGGGTCTCTTCTGCTACGTGTGCAGAGGCGTCGTACCCCGTATAAGTCCATTGTGCCTGCAAGAGTCCAAGCGAGAAGATAAGGATGAAGGGGGCGGTACTATAGAACGATTTCAGCGCAGGAAAGAGCGCAAAGAGGGGGGAGTGCATCTTGAAATCGCCAATGACGAGGGCAGGGGCAGTTGTGTTATCGGCGAAGGTGGCGGAGGCGGCTTCAAGAGGGGAAGTGACACCCTCATGTTGGAACAGAAACCCGAAACTGTTGTGGTGCTTGCCCCAAAAAGTGAGCATAGCGACGATGATCGCGCCCCCAATGAGATGCCAATAGACGCTAATACCGTTTAACCGTGCTGTGAGCCGAATCCCAAAGGCGTTGATGAGTATTTGTGGGATCAAGATAATGGTCATCACAAAAACCTGAAAATACCAGTTTGTGAGAGAGCCAAAGACAGGCACTTTCAGATCGTCGGGGAGGTTGAGAATATGGCTCACCGCACCGATGAGGTAGGTCGCCGCCGCGATATTGATACCCGCAGTGGCGGTCAGTTGCCCGATCATGTTGAGCCATGCAGTTGACCAAGCCCAAGTCTTGCCCCCAAGTCGAAACGACCAAAAATAAAGCCCTCCAGCGGTGGGGTATGCAGAGGCGATCTCTGCCATGGATGCCGCAATGCAGAGAGTCAAAACACTGGCGAGGGGCCAACCCACGGAATTGATAATGGGACCCGAAAACTTCAGACCGTAGCCGTAGAGCTGTACGGCTCCGGTGAGAATGGAGATGATGGAGAAAGAGATGGCGAAATTGGAGAAGCCCCCCATTTCACGGAAGAGTTGTTGCGTATAGCCGAGCTTGCGTAGGTCTTCGGTGTCTTGCCTCAGTATCTCTTCGCGTGAGTGTTCAGATTTCGCCATCGGTTCCGTCTCCTGCTATTTGGGTTTAGAGCGGTGTGGTGTAGGCACTGGTGATTCCGCCATCGACGAGGAAGGTTGCGCCGGTGGTGAAGGAGGATTCATCGGAGGCGAGGAAGAGGGCAGATTGTGCGATCTCCTTTGCCTCTCCAAAACGCCCCATCGGAATATGCACGAGGCGACGTTGCCTGCGCTCCTCTGTGTTCAGGTATTTCATCAGCAGTTCTGTTCGCAATGGTCCTGGGCAGAGGGCATTGACCCGGATATTCTCACGTGCATGGATCGCCGCAAGTTCACGGGTCATGGAGAGAACCGCGCCCTTACTACTGGTATAGGCGAGTTGGGGAGTGGCTGCGCCCAGTACCGCAACAAAGGAGGCGGTATTGATGATAGAGCCACCACCAGCGCGGCGCAGGGCAGGGATTCCATACTTGCATCCCAAAAAGACGCCCCGCACATTGATAGCGAAGGTCAAATCCCACACATCTTCTTCGGTGCTGATAGCGTCGTCATCGTTGATATGCGATATGCCTGCGTTGTTGAACAGGATGTGCAACGCTCCAAAGGTCTCTTCTGCCACACGCACCATATTCTCGGCATCGGCGGCTTTGGAGACGTCGGCGTGAACGTATACCGCTTTACCGCCCGCCGCTTCTATCTCAGCAACGGTTTCTGCTCCTGCGGCATCGCTCAAGTCTACAACGACGATACTGGCTCCCTCTTTTGAAAAGAGCTTTGCGGCTTCACGTCCAATGCCGGAAGCGGCTCCGGTAATAAGGGCAACTTTGTCTTTCAAACGCATGGGGATGAATTCTCCTTATGGGATTGGGTTTGCGGGCTCTGGCGAAAAGTTCGCCAGAAAAAGCCTATCTGCCTCTGGCGTGAGGCGTAGTATAACGGTTTGTCCTTCACGCTCAAATTCGGAGAGCGGTTGCCAGTTCTCCTTGTTTTCGCCTAGAAAGAGAGGCGGGGTTTCGCGTTGGGCAAAAGGAAGATGGAGATGAAGGGTGACGGGAATCCCATTTGCCCAGAGAAGCCCAATGCGCCACTCTTTGTTATCGCTCTTGAGTTCAAAATGCCCCTCTGCACAAATGGCACGCCCTAGCGCGTCTGTGTCATAGGAGAGAGAAAGCTGGCTTGGAGAGAGCGAGTCCGAGTCGGGTTCGAGGCATACTGGAGGGTGAATCCAACCATACGGACACTCTTTTTCTCCCACTCTCACTGCCCACCCCGAGTCTCCCCAAGAGTAGTGCCAATACTCCTCACGGCAGTTTGAGAAGCCCGCCCCTAGCATGGCATTGACCATGATCATGCGGTTTTTGTGGGCTTCTGGAGAGAGTTTGTCCGACCATGTGTAGGCGGCTTCCCAGCCTGTAGTGGGGGCAATCAGATCGAGGTCATTGCCTTCTTTATCAAGGAGATTGACATCAATAGCTCCCCCCGTGCAGTGTCCCGGCGGGGCTTTCTGATCGTAGGGCGCATAATACCGATTGGTGGCACGGCGTAGGGCAGAGAGGGGCCAATTTGGATGTTCTTCCTGCATACGCTTGTAGTAGTTGTCCCACCCTCGCTTTTGCATTGAGAGTGTGCGAAGTGCCGTATGACCGCGCAGACGCATCCCGTCTTGCAGAGAGGCTTGCGCTTGGTTGAGCCTATCGGCAACGGTTTTGCGTAGATAGGGGCAGAGGGGTGCTGTGAAGGAGACCTCTGGACAGTACTCCCTCACATCTACCAGAGGCTCCCATTCGGAGAGCGGAAGGTGGGTCTCTGTCATCCGAACACGATTGAGCGCAGCGATGGGTTCCGGTGCGCCCACAAGCGGAGTCTTCGGCATCTCCTACTCTTCTCTCCCCTCGTCATCTTCCTCGTCCAGATCGTCTAGGGGTCCAGAGCAATCGGTATAGCGTGTGACCTCCTCGCCCCGGAAGACGTGCGCCACAAAGTCTTCACGTTCGAAGCGAGGAAGATAGGAGGAGACGATGTCGTCATCGATCTGGGCAAGTAACTCTTCTTCTTCTCCTACACTGAGTTCCGCTTCACAAAGAATGGTTGCGTGTATCGTGTCTTGGGCAAAGTGAAGGTCTATCTGCCCCATACGGCGAGACCCATCCCAGAAAAGATATATCTCTGAGGAAGGGGTTCGCACGAGGCGCGTAAACTTAAATCGAGATTCCACGAGAGTCTCCTTGCGTGAATGTGCCTAGAGGAGCGGATAGCGTCCCGGCACTGCGAGAGGTTTAATGGGCAGTGCCCCATCCCATGTGAGTGGATCTGGGAAGAGGACATCTTGAGAGCGAAGCATATGCTCCCATGTGACCTCTTGACCTGTATATGCTGCCATGCGCCCCATGAGTCCTGCAAGCGTGCTTCGTGCCATACGCTCACTGTTATCGATGGGCTGTCCCTTACGAATAGAGGCGAAGAACTCGTCATGCTCTACTTGATACATATTCTTGTTCTCGCCCTCATAGCGCCACTTTTTGTCGGACTGGATATTCACGCGTCCGCCTTTGATGTTTCCAAAGCCGTTGCTACCCGACATATAGTCGGAGTTGTCGTTGTAGGGGCTGTCGATTTGGCGTTGTGCCATGGTGCCACGGGTTCCATTTGCCCACTCGTAGAAGACGGTGATATGGTCGTAGATATTGCCCTGATTGTTTGGAATGGTGCGTCCCCCAGTGGCGGTACAACGGACGGGAGGAACATCCTTCATTGCCCAAAGCATCTTGTCCACACTGTGGCAGGCTTGCTCAATAAGTCCATCTCCAGAGAGCCAAACGAAGTTATACCAGTTCCGAATCTGCCATTCGACATCTCCCATGCCAGCGGGGCGGCTTTCGGCAGGGGGCATCATTTTTACGGGACCCGTTAGGTAGGTAGAGTGTATATGGCGTACCTGTCCAATGGCACCCTCGTGGACACGCTTGAAAAACTCTCTGTGGGCAGGATCATAACGCCAGCAGAAGCCAGAGAGAAAAGCGGTTTTATTGCCTTTAATCTTCTTGGTGGCTTCCCACGCGGTGCGAAGGGTGACGGGGTCGGTTCCTAGTGGCTTTTCGGCAAAAATATGCTTGCCAGCGGCGACTCCGGCAACGATCTCGCGTGGGCGGAAGCCGGGGGGGGAGGCGAAAAGCACGACATCTATTCCGCTGTCTAAGACTTTAAGATAGGCATCTAGCCCTTCATAACGGTGCGCCTCTTCGACCATGACGCGGTTTCCGACCGACGCCTCTCCTCGAATGTTTGCAAGGCTCGCCTCAATCTGGCTACGGCGTACATCTCCCATTGCGGTGAGTACGTTCTCTGGGTCTGCTTTAAGGGCTTGGACGGCGGCTCCAGTGCCACGCCCTCCACACCCTACAAGTCCAATTTTAAGGCGATTGGAGCCCTGTGCAAAAGCGTAGTTGCCTGTCGCCATGAGAGCGGTTGTCGCGCTCGTGGCGGCTGTCTGTTGTAGAAAAGTACGACGCGAGGTCGGATTTGTATTGTCCTCTGTTGTCATGCCCTGTCCTCCTGTGTTGTGTGCTTGCTGTTTTGGGGTTATTCAGAGTTTCAGCATACGCTCTAGTGCGAGTTTTGCGTCGCGAGCGATGTCGGGTTTCACGCTCACTTGATTGACCACTCTGCCCTCCACCAACGATTCCAGTACCCAAAGTAGATAGTGGGGGTGGATGCGATACATGGTGGAACAAGGGCAGACCACCGGGTCTAAGCAGAAGATCGTTTTGTCGGGCATCTCCTGCGCCAATCGATTTACAAGGTTGACCTCGGTTCCCACTCCCCACTGCGTCCCACGGGGAGCCTGTGAGATCACCTTGATGATGTATTCGGTAGAGCCATTGAGATCGGCGGCACGAACCACGTCCAATTCACACTCTGGATGAACGATGATCTGAATGCCAGGGTAATTCTGTCGTGCCTCTGTGATCTGCTCAACGGTGAATCGGGCATGAACCGAACAGTGTCCCTTCCAAAGGATCACCTTGCGTTGCTGTATTTCTTTGGGAGTGGTTCCACCAAAGGGAAGATTCGGGTTCCAGAGAAGCATATCCTTCTCTGGGTCTAGCCCAATTTCGGTGCAGGTGTTGCGTCCAAGATGCTGATCGGGCAAAAACATCAGTTTGTCACCCCGCTCCAAAGCCCATTCGATCACCTTGCGGGCATTTGAGGAGGTGCAACAGGCGCCTCCATTGCGCCCTACAAAGGCTTTTATGGCGGCAGTTGAGTTTACATAGGTGATGGGGATGATGCGGGAGGTGTCTGTTGCTTTTGCGAGGTCTGTCCAGCACGCTTCGACTTGGCGAATGTTTGCCATATCTGCCATAGAGCACCCCGCGCTCATATTGGGGAGAATGACAACCTGTTCGGGGGTAGTGAGCACGTCGGCAGATTCTGCCATGAAGTGGACACCACAGAAGACGATATAGCGAGCCTCTGGGTGTTCTGCTGCAAGCTGTGAGAGCTTGAGACTATCGCCTCGGAAATCTGCCCAACGGATGATCTCATCGCGTTGATAGTGGTGTCCGAGAATCATGAGTTCATCACCCAGACGACAACGTGCCTCTTTGAGACGCGTCGCGGTCTCTTCCGGTGTGAGCCGGGTGATCTCCATGGGGAGGGGTTGCTGAAACATGGATTTTACTCCTCTGGGCAAAGCAGCTCCGGCTCTCTAAGAGTAGAGGCACAGAACGGGGATGTTGACATCGCCCCTATCGTGGTGTTGTGTCTAGCAAAAAGATATTATTCGATACGGTCACGGGTCAGTTCGACCCCGACGGTATCCACTATGGCAGGGAAAGGGGGGAGCCGTTTTTGCACCCGTATCCAGACTGCCAGAACGGCAGGAAACTGGGCGAATATCGCCGCTATCATCTCTCCCGCCAACGCCTCCAAAAGCCGAAACTGCCTCGTGGTCGCCACTCTTTGCAGGGCGAGTGCCACCTCTGCATAGTTTACGGTATCTTCTAACGAATCACTTTGAATCGCCGATTCGATATTCACCGTGAGGCGCACCTCCACTTGGTAGCGGTGTCCTATCGTCTGCTCTTCGTCAGAGGCTCCATGAAAGGCATAAAGCTCTAAACCGGTTATCAAAATGGTGTCTTGAGGACTCATGCGAAACCTTGAAACGCTTTACTACTTCTGTGCGTACCTTCATTGTACCGCATCTTGCTGAAAAAGGGGAGATTCAGAGCCGCCTCCCTCTGGAACGATTGACAGAAAACAGAGAATATCGGCATAATACGAAACACTACTTGGTGTGATGAGAGGTTTGGAAATACCCTTTATGACCACGCATAGGCTTCGGAAAGATCGGAAAACAAAGAATTTGGTGAGGCGACTGCACCCCGGCGACATCGCTTTGATTCATCATGCCGATCTCGACACGACGGCGGCGCGCGCGCTGATAGAGTGCAAAGTAGCGGCAGTTGTGAACGCTGTTCCGAGTATTTCCGGTAGGTACCCCAATAGGGGTCCCTCTCTGCTCTTGGAGGCGCAGATTCCATTGATAGAGGGGGTCGGTGAGGAGGCGTTTTGGCAAGCAACAGAGGGGGCAGAGGTCACGCTTCACGAAGACTGCCTGCGCTTTGAGAATGGGGAGTGTATTGCCGGCACGCGAGCAACCGTTGAGAGTGTCGCTCTCCTCTTGGCAGAGGCACAAAAGAACCTGAACCATGAGCTTGATCTTTTTGCGCGTAACACGCTAGAATTTCTCAATGAGGAGCGCTCTCTCCTATTTGCTCCCCTGGAACTGCCCACTCTCAAGACGAAATTTGCCAATCGCCATGTGCTGATCGTGGTGCGTGGAGAGAACTATAAGGCGGACTTGGCTCTCTTGAAAGAGTATATGCGGGACGTGCGCCCTGTGCTTTTGGCGGTGGATGGAGGGGCAGACGCCCTCTTGGAGGTACGACTACGCCCCGATGTGATATTGGGGGATATGGACAGCATCAGCGATAACGCGCTTCGGTGTGGGGCGGAATTGGTGGTGCATGGCTATGTAAAGGGCGATTCGCGAGGTGCGCCGGGAATGGAGCGGATACTGCAACTGAAGCTATCGGCGCAGGTGCTTCACGCCTCTGGAACCAGTGAAGATGTGGCGATGCTTTTGGCAGATGAGCTAGGAGCGCAACTTATTGTTGCGGTGGGAACCCATTTTTCGCTCGTCGATTTTTTGGATAAGGGGCGGAAAGGGATGGCAAGCACCTTCCTGACACGGCTTCGAATCGGTTCTAAATTGGTGGATGCTAAGGGGATTGCCCGCCTTTGGGCACAGTCCCACGCACGATGGAGTGAAATCCTCATTCTCATAGGGGCTGCTATTACTCCCATTGTGGCGGTGTTATTGCTCTCTCCTATGGGGCGTAACCTGTTGCAGACATTGCGGGTCTGGTTTCATTTTCAGTTTCGATGAGAGTGGGGAATGAAAGGCAAACAGAGATGATTGCAGGAACCATTTTGATGCTGGAAGCCATTATATTGGGCATGATTTGCCTTTTGCTGCCACGCCTACAAGCGCAGATAAAGACCGCGATAAAAGATATTCCGCAAGGGATGATGGCTATGGCAGAATCGCTGGTCCCGGGACTGAGTGTGGCGCAACGCACACTAAAAATGATCCCCCTTATCTTTAAGGCAATGATGGCAGTGGCTCTTGTTTGTGGCATACTGGGTATTGTTGCTCTGTTTTTACCCGCAGTTCCCTTATGGTTGAATCTTTTAGCAGGACTCTCGACCTTGCCTTTCGCTTGTGCGCTACTGCTCTTGGCACGTTTGGCAAAGGCGCATAAGACGACCATTCGCGATTTTCTGAAAGCACGCCAGCAGTTACGCTACCCATAGAGGAGACGCTTTTGGGTCTTGGCTTCAAATACCATCTTGCCACTATAGTCGCCATATTTTTTGCCCTCACACTGGGCTTGGTGGTGGGGAGCCTGTATGTCTCCCCGCAGGTTGCCGACAGCCAAAAAAGGGCTATTTTGTCCCTGCGCGACAGCATGGATAAAGATGTCGTCTCCCAAAGAAGCCAAGTGCGTCGCTATCAGGAGTTCTTTAGTCTGACCACTCCGCGCCTCTTGCGGGAGGAGTTGAATGGAGCCACTGTCGCGATCATCCAGACGGGAGATTACCCGAACGCCACCAATTCGATACGTGAGACCCTACGCCTCTCAAATGCACAAGTCGCCTGCGTGGTACGAATGGGTAAGTTTCTCAATCGTGCCGACGACCTGATCAAAGCGGGACTTGAATCCCTCCACGAAAACTCCAATAACTCTCGCCTTGCAAAGACCAAAGAGGGCGTTATTCGCCAAGTAGTAGCACTCTTGGGCGACACCACGGATCAGAAATCGGAACTGAGTGGCATACTAGATCGGGAGGAGATCGCGGCGTTTGAGCGCAATAAAGAGGTGCGCTCCGCCCCCCGCTTGGTGATCGTTGTGGCAGGGAGTAGTGTTGAGGGGACAGATCGCGTGGAACAACTCGACTCGCCTCTACTCTCAATGCTCTCTGGGGCAGGGCTACGTATTGTGGCTTGTGAGCCAGAGAACGTGGCGAACTCCGATTTTCCTGTTTATGCAGTGCAGGGGGTGACGGTCCCCACGATTGAAAAAGTAGATAGTGATATTGGGCGTTGTTTTCTCGTTTTTACCTTGAAAGACATGCACACCGCTAATGGTGGTGTGAACCCCTCAAACCCATGATCTCAGTCCTTATTCCTGCCTACAATGAAGCATTACGCGTCGGTGAAACTGTGGCGACGATACGTGCCATTTTGCCCAACAGTCAGATTATAGTTATCGATGACGGCTCTCAAGATGAGACTTATGCGCGGGCAGAAGAGGCGGGAGCCGACGTGGTATTTCGACAGAAGCAGAAGGGCAAGGGGGCAGCTTTAAAGCGTGCCTTCGCTCTCTCTACGGGCAAGGTTATTCTGCTCTTGGATGCTGATGTAGGGGGTTCCGCACGCGAGGCAGAGAAGCTCTTGGCTCCTGTTTTGAAGGGAGATGCCGATATGACCATTGCGCTTCTGCCCGGCTCTTCCGGCTCTGGCGGAGGCTTTGGATTGGTGGTAGGCAAGGCACGCTCTGCGATTCGAGAGCTTACGGGGAGGGAGATGCAGGCTCCTCTCTCTGGACAACGGGCTGTTCGGCGCGAGGTGATCGAGAAATGTGGCGGTTTTGCCGAAGGGTGGGGAGTGGAGGTTGCCCTCACTGTGCGTGCTTTGTGGAAGAACTATCGGGTTGTGGAAGTGCCAACAGAGATGACGCATCGGGTGACAGGGCGCGACTGGAAGGGGATATGGCACCGCTTTCAGCAATATAGAAGTGTTGGAAAGACCCTGAGTTTATTGGAACGTGAGATTCCAGAGACCTCCTCCCTTCCTGCCCACAGATAGGATTCGCCTCGATGGATGAAATAGGTGGTGACCCCGGCGCATCAGTTTTTGCAGGCACCCTCTCCTCCCGAATGGAGGGTTTAGATCGCCTTCTCTGGATTCAGAGCCACAAGCCAAACCTCATTGGACGCTTACTTGCCCTCACACATATGAATGCGCGTGGTTTGCTCCTCCTTCTCCTCTGTTTGCTTCTGCTCGCACTACTTCCCATTATAGTGGAACGCCTGTTGAGACGTTCTGGTATGGTGCGCCCCAATTTTCAACAAGTGCCTATCCCACAATGCTTTGGTCTGGTGTTGCTCCTTTTTGTTGTTTTGGCAGTAGGCACTTTGCTATTTCTTGTGCCTTCGGCTTGGGTGACCTATGGGGATTGGCTATGGCTGGTAGCAGGGTTTGGACTTTTAGGCTTTATAGACGATGTGTGGGGAAATAGGCTCTATCGAGGCTTGAAAGGGCATTTTCGGGCATTGCTCAAGGATAAAAGAGTCACCACAGGACTTATTAAGGCGGTGGGTGGAGTATTGCTTGCAGGTTGGTTTGCGTGGCGAATGGCTCACGGCTTCTCTCTACAGTTTGTTTTTGGCACGCTTCTTATCGCGCTTGGTGCGAATACTTTGAACCTCTTCGATCTGCGCCCCGGACGCGCTTGCGCTCTGTTTCTGGCGAGTACTGCCCCTCTTCTCATTGGCTTTTGGTGGCAGGGCGGGTGGAGTGCAGGAGTTCCTCCGCTCCTCTTTGTGGTGTTGCCAGCGTGGCGAGTTTGGGAGAAGGATGCGCGGGCAGAGGTGATGCTTGGTGATACGGGCAGCAACCTCTTAGGAGCCGTTTTGGGCTTTGCTTGCGCTCAGGAGAGAGTGCCTCTTGTGCTTCAAGGCGTGGTGCTTTTCCTGTTTATTGTCGTTCACATTGTGGCAGAGAAAACCTCATTGACAGTGGAGATAGAGCGAAGACCTATTTTGCGGTTTTTGGATGGCTTAACCGGAGTGCGATAGCCTTATGAAGGCGATGCCGTGTCGTATAGTGTTGGCTACTTGCCTGCTAATATATAAAGAGAGAGTGTCCGCTTTTGAAAAGATAAGCCATGGCATACCGGAATGGCGAGGTGAAGCTGAGTGACTTTGTGGGGGTGAAGGAGAGCGAGAAGTGGGGAACGACACGGCATACTCTGAGTCTGAAGAACGCGCAAGAGGTGGCAAAGAAGGGTTCTATTGTGTCAGAACGCACCGTATCCTACAAAATCGCACAGTCGTTTACTCCGATGTTGGGAGCTACTGATGTCGAGATAAGTATCTAAATTTCGTGTAGTAATGTGGAATAACTGTTCCATGGAACCCACATTATCACAACAGAGCCAAGATTGGCGGGAACGCCGTCGCCTCCGCGCTTGGGAACTCTACCAAGCAGGTTGGAAACAGAAA
>CAMCUQ010000087.1 GCA_945878775.1 Chthonomonas calidirosea | reverse complement strand
GTGTTGAGATGGTGATGCCAGGTGATAACATCACAATCACTGCGGAGCTAATTCAGCCGATAGCAATGGAAGAGGGCTTGCGATTTGCAGTTCGTGAAGGTGGAAGAACTGTGGGTGCAGGTGTCGTTACCAAAATCCTCGGCTAGTTTTGTTTCTTGCTGGGCAGGGGCTTCTGGATAAGGGGTCTCTGCTCAGAAGAGAGAGAGGAACGTAAGATGGCGCAAAAAGATGTTCGTATCGTAGTGGTGATGGCGTGTAACGAGTGCCACGCGCGAAATTATACCACGAGCAAGAACCGTAATAATACGAAAGAGCGACTTCAGTTGAAAAAATACTGCCGTCGTCCCTCTTGCCGAAAGCATACGGTACATCGCGAAGACAAGTAATTTTCTCTTGGAGGGTGGGCAGATCTCTCGCTCTGTTGCCCCTCTTTAATGTAGGGGCATAGCTCAGTTGGTAGAGCGGCGGTCTCCAAAACCGTAGGCCGGGAGTTCGAGTCTCTCTGCCCCTGCTGTATTCTCCCTATAGGGCGGGAGGCTATCTCCTTTGTGGGGAGGTGAGTTTCCCGCCCTATAGTACGCTTTAGGTAGCACTTCGAGGCATTCGAGGAAAGCAGAACCGACCATGGCAATCGAACAGAAAAAGGGTGGCAAGGCGGAGGTTCCTTCCGCATCCGAGCAGAACGTGGAAGCGAAACGCGCTTTCCTGCAAGAGACCCTTGTCGAACTAAAGAAGACCACTTGGCCCACCAAGCAAGAGGCAAACCGTCTGACGGGTGTAGTTTTTGGCGTCATTGTGGCGGTTGCTCTGTTTATGGGTGTTCTAGATGGACTCCTTTCTTTGATTATCACTAAGTTTAGCCTCATTAAATAGCACACTCCTCTACAGGCGCACCCTCTCCTTGCTTTTCGGAACGAGATGGGTCTGTTTTGTCTGTCTATTCCGACATTACCGGAAAGGTTGGCGGCGAGACGATGCAACGACACTGGTACGCAATCCATACCTACTCTGGGCACGAGAATAAGGTGATGACCAATATTCTACGTCGTGCGGAGTCGATGGGTTTGAAAGACAAAGTCTTCCGTATTCTGGTTCCAACCGAGTCTGAGATAAGGACTCGGGCGGGCAAGAAGATGGAGGTGAAACGTAAGGTCTATCCCGGCTATGTGCTGATAGATATGATATATGATGACTCGACGTGGTATTTGATCAAATCCACGACGGGCGTGATAGGTTTTATCGGTTCGGGAACGAAACCGATCCCCCTCTCTCAGAAAGAGGTGGACGATATTCTTTCGACGGTTGAAGGCACGCAACCCACACCGGTCGTCAAATTTGAGAAGGGCGAGGTTGTTCGTGTTACCTCAGGACCCTTCACCGAGTTTACGGGCAAGATCGAAGAGGTCTATCCCGATAAAGAAAAACTCCGTGTACTCATCTCCATCTTTGGGCGAGATACACCCGTGGAGTTGGACTTTGGACAGGTAGAGCAGGTTATCTAGACTCTCTGCGTGGCTAATATTATCGATCCAGTTTGCGTAAGGAAAAGAGGAACGTTATGGCGAAGAAGATAACTGCCGTCGTCAAACTCCAGATCAATGCGGGCAAGGCTACCCCTGCCCCTCCCATTGGCTCCACGTTGGGTCCCTACGGAATCAACATGATGGAGTTTATCAAGAGTTATAACGAGAAGACGGCTTCCATGATCGGGACAGTAGTCCCTGTCGAAATTACAATTTATGAAGACCGCTCCTTCGTCTTCATTACCAAGACTCCCCCTGCCGCCGATCTCATTAAAAAAGTGGCTGGTGTTGCTAAAGGCTCTGCACGTCCCCATGTTGAGAAAGTGGGTAAATTGACCCGTGAGCAAATCCAAGAGATAGCCACGACCAAGATGCCCGACCTCAACGCCATTGATATGGCTGGTGCTGTGCGAATTATCGAGGGTACGGCGCGTTCGATGGGTATAAGCATCATCGACTAATCCGCGCCAAAGGATGCATAGGTATGGTTCCCCCAATGGCAGGCAAGTTTTTGATTGTTACTCTTTTTGGAGCGGTGTGGCTTCAACAGTTCTACCGTGCCAATCGCCTTGCTGGGAATGTGCCCTATCATGTTGCAGCCTATCAACGCGATAAGCGTAAGGCACGATTCTACTACCAGTCGATGTGGCTGAGTATTGGGGTCGTTCTGGTCAGTTTCTTGGCTCTCGAAGCCCTGGGCGGAGCGATATTCGATTCGAGCCGTCAGCGGGAATGGGTTCTCAGTGTTTTGCGTGGCTTGGGACTATGGGGCTTGATGATCATTGCTATGGTCTGGAGCCAAGTCGGAATTCGTGCCAGCCAGCCGAACTCAGATGGGCAGTCGCTTCTGCCTTTTGCTGAGAACCGCAACGACAAACAAAACAAATAGACCGATTTTAGTGTGGGAGGAAGGGACGCTACCTTCCGACCGAACCACAGGAGAAAACAATGTCCGATACCGAAGTGAGCGTTGTCGAGGAAGAGGCAGTTGAAAAGACGGGTCTCTCTACCGCAGCACGGCGCAAACAGAAATCTTCACGACGTCGCCATAGCCAACGCTATCTCGCGATTTCTAAGCCCCTAAACCGTTCGCAAGTCTACACCTTGGACGAAGCTCTCACAAAAGTGAAAGAGCTGTCTAAGACCAAGTTCGATGAGACCATTGATATTGCTGTCAATCTCGGCGTCGATCCCCGTCACGGTGATCAGATGGTGCGTGGAACGGCGAACCTACCCCATGGTACGGGCAAGTCGCGCACCGTTTGGGTATTTGCACGTGGTGAGCGAGCCAAAGACGCAGAGGCAGCAGGAGCCGATGTGGTGGGAGCAGAGGACCTCGTTGAGCGGATTCAGAAAGAGGGCGGTGCTTCGTGTGATATCCTCGTCGCCGCACCCGATGTGATGGCACTTGTGGGGCGTCTTGGTCCTATCCTCAAGCAGAAGATGCCGAACCCCAAGGCGGGAACAGTCTCTCCGAACGTGGGACAGGTTGTACGTGACATTAAGGCAGCTACCCGCATCGAGTACCGTGTAGATAAGAACGGAATCATTCATGCGGCGGTCGGCAAGGCGAGTTTTTCGGTGGAGAATACCCGCGAAAACTTCCTCGTTCTACTGGATGCATTGGTGAAGGCAAAGCCTTCCGCCTCGAAGGGTAAATATCTGAAGAAGGTTTCGATCAGTTCCACAATGGGACCAAGCCTATCTCTCGATCTTCCTGAGCTTCAGAAACTGATGGAACGCGCCTAAGTAGCTTTGGTTTAAGAATTAAAAGAGAGCCACTGGAATTATTTTCCAGTGGCTCTCTTTTTTGTTGCGTTCAAAAAGAGGGTGACGAACTACCAGCCTCGATCTGCCATGCGATCCTTGTCGTCTATCTTGCGAACGTCGAGGCTTGCCATCGCATCACCTAGTCCCGCAGAGTACTCTGCAAGGCACTCTGGATTCGTGTAGTGGGCAACGGCGTCCACTATAGCGCGTGCAAAAAGGCTTGGGTTGGAGGACTTGAAGATGCCTGAGCCGACGAAAACGGTTTCCGCACCGAGTTGCATCATCAAGGCGGCATCTGCGGGAGTAGCAATCCCGCCTGCGGAGAAGTTGGGAACGGGGAGGCGTCCGGTACGGTGTACCTCTAGGACGAGTTCATAGGGTGCACGCAACTCTTTTGCCATCACCATCAGTTCATCTTCGCGCATATTGTGAATACGTCGAATATCGCGCATGAGTGCCCTCATGTGGCGCACGGCTTCCACAACATTGCCTGTTCCCGCCTCGCCTTTGGTTCGCATCATGGCAGCGCCCTCGCCAATACGGCGGAGTGCCTCGCCGAGATCGCGACAACCGCAGACAAAAGGAACTTTGAAGGCGTGCTTGTGGACATGGTTCTCTTCATCGGCGGGGGTGAGGACTTCACTCTCATCAATAAAGTCAACGCCGAGAGATTCTAGAATCTGCGCCTCTACAAAATGTCCGATACGGCACTTCGCCATAACGGGAATCGTGACCGCCGCCATGATCTCTTTGATCATCTTGGGATCAGACATACGGGCAACGCCCCCATCCCGACGAATATCAGAAGGAACACGCTCCAACGCCATGACGGCAACGGCTCCAGCCTCTTCTGCGATGACTGCCTGCTCTGGGTTCACGACATCCATAATGACGCCGCCTTTTAGCATTTCTGCCAGCCCAACCTTTGTGCGCCATGTGGATTTTTGCGCTTCCAAGTCGCTCATAGTTCTCTTTACTCCTTCTAAGATACTGTCATTATACCAGAAAAAAAGGAGAGGGGGAGTCCTTTCCTTGGGCGTGTTCGTTCAGAGTGGTAGGAGTGAAGGGGACTAGCTCTAGGACAAGAGATTGGCGTCATTCGCTTTCCGGGTTTGGTGATGGATGAAAGGCTTATCGCCCCTCTATCCTCGCCCTTTTCCCCAAACTGAATACGCCAACCCTCACCCTAACATATCCTCTGTGTGATGTCGTTGCGTTTTTTGTATTTTTGCTATGCTATGCGTAGCAAGCAAGCCCGAAACGACGCAAGCCTGCTAACGGTGTGTGCGCTCTACCAATTGCTTGGCTGCATCTAATGCCAAAAGATACCCCATTGTGCCAAACCCCACTATTTGCCCCACAGTGACTGGCGAGATAACCGAGTGTCTTCGGAACTCTTCACGGGCATGGACATTGGAAAGATGCACCTCAATGGCAGGAAGGCGAACTGCCGAGATAGCATCTCGTATTGCATAGCTATAGTGCGTATAGGCTCCTGGATTGATGATGAGAGCATCTGCCCAGTTGCGAGCATCATGAATAACGTCGATGATCTCTCCCTCATGGTTCGATTGAAAGATGCGAATCTCTACCTCCAACTGCCCCGCGTACTGCTTAATTTTGCGATTGATGTCGTCGAACGAATCTTTCCCATAAATATCGGTCTCTCGAATACCGAGAAGGTTTAGGTTGGGACCGTGGATAAGGCATACTTTCATGACTTCACCTGTTCCGGTCTGGCATGAGAGTCGATCTCTGTGGCTTCGTCGATGAGTAGAACAGGGATACCATCTCGAATGGGGTAGGAGTAACGCCCACATTTACAGAGGAGAGCGTCCCTATTTTCAGTCAGGGTTAGCGGAAAGTGGTGTTCGCAGGCAGGGCAGGCGAGTAGCTCCAAGAACCAAGGCTCTAGGGATTGGGCACGGTTTGTGGGTGTATCAGAACTCATTTAGGACTCCTTGAGGCGGTCAAAACGTCGGTATAGATGGCACGAGTCTGACGCGCAGTCTCCTCCCATGTAAAGAGGGAGGCACGCGCTACTCCTCGTGCAGCAAGACTCTGTTGTAGTTCGGTATCGGAGAGTATCTGTATCAGGGCATTCGTCCATGTCTTCACGCTTCGTGCAGGGACAATCATTGCCCCATCTCCTGCGACCTCTGGCAAGGGAGGCGCGTCGGAGACAAGCGTCGGAACCCCGGAAGCCATGCCCTCGAGCACCGGAATTCCGAACCCCTCATAGAGAGAGGGAAAGGCAAAGGCACTACTTGCCCGATAGAGCCAAGGAAGTAAATCATCTTCCACATACCCTGTGAAGCGCAACGCCTCTTTCGGTGCACCCGTCTGCGTAAAGAGAGTGTAGAGTTCCTGCTCTTGCGCCCCCCAACCGGGCTTTCCGGTCAGGACGAGAATATGAGGCAGATTTCCCCGCTGCTTTGCAACCCCAAAGGCTTCGATGAGCGTGGGAAGGTTCTTTCGGGGCTGAATGACTCCCACAGCCAACACAAATGGCTCCACAATACCAAGACGTTCTTTCGTGATCTGGCGCGCCATTTCCTGCAATGCAGAGGGGGTGAGATTCGCATATTCTGGCGGTATCGCGAAGCCCTCCGAAACTCCGAGCGGTGTCACCTCAATATGTGCCTTCGGGAACCCATAGACGCGCATCATCTGTTGTCGCGACTCTTCCGAGAGGGTTATCACGCGGTCTGCATGTCGCATGGAGGGAGGAACCGTCAGGTTGAGCAGGATTCGGTGCTTGAGTGGGAACCATTGGGGGAAGAGGCGAAACGATATATCGTGCACCGAGGTGATGACCGGACAAGGGCAGTTTGGCGGAATAGTGTACTGGACATGAAGCAGATCGGCGCGGTCATCTCGTAGAGCCTGTGGGAGTGTGCGAAGTGTCCAGAGCCTATCATTGGGAGCCTCTATCTGTTTTTGTATCAGATGAGGATTATCGGGCAACTCTCCTGTGGGTATGGGGGTTCTTGTGTATATCAGATATTCGCTTGTGGTATCTATTTGGACAAGAGATCGGATAAGATTGCGCCAATAGGTTCTGTCCCCTGTAAAGCGTCCTGTGAGCGTCCTCCCATCAATGGCAATACGCAGAGGCTCAGGCAAGGAGTGCCTCCAGAGAGTGTTCGCGCGCGCTTTTGTACTGTTCGTTATAGAGGTTCTGATACACACCCGGTCGGGCTACAAGCTCGCTATGGGTTCCTACATCGACGATCCTGCCCCCATCTATCACCACAATGCGGTCTGCGTTCATAATGGTGGAAAGACGGTGAGCGATCACAAAGCTGGTACGCCCCTTGAGAAGGCGTTCCAATGCCATTTGTACATTTGCCTCGGTTTTACTGTCGAGAGCAGAGGTGGCATCGTCCAAGATGAGAATGCGCGGATCGGTGAGCGTGGCACGCGCGATACTCATACGCTGTTTCTGCCCTACCGAGAGCTTTATGCCATCTTCTCCGATCTTGGTATCGTAGCCCTGTGGCAGGTTCAAGATAAACTCATGCAGGTCGGCGTGTTTTGCTGCCTGCAAGACCTCTATATCGGTTGCATCCTTGCGTCCATACCGGATATTCTCTTTGAGGGGAACAGAAAAGAGAAGGCTCTCTTGACTGACGATCCCTATCTGGCGCCGAATCGATTCGAGACGTATCTGCTTGAGGTCGATGCCATCAATGAGAACTTTCCCGTGCTGAATGTCATAAAAGCGCGCAATGAGATTGATGAACGTTGTTTTACCCGCTCCAGAGGGTCCCACAACGGCGATCATCTCTCCGGGGTTCACTTTGAGGTTAATGTCGTGCAGGACAGGGTGTTCGCCATCGTATCCGAAATTCACATCCTGAAACTCCACAGCGCCGCGCATCTCTTGTACGGAAATCGCATTCGGTGCATCCACTATCTCAGGGCGTGTGTCGAGAGTCTCAAAAACGCGGTCTACGGCGGCTCCTGCCCACTGCAAGGTGACATTGAAATCGACGAGTCGTACCGCAGGATCGTAGAGGGAGGCTATCCAGCCATTGAAGGCAAGAAGCTCCCCTATCTGCATCTGCCGCTTTAGGATCAGTGCGCCCCCATACCAGAGCACTAACCCTGTTCCCAGTGCACGAATAACCTGAGCGAAGGCTCCCAATTTGCGGTTCAACTTCATCTGCGTCATGGCGAGATCAAAGTTATCCTTGATCGTCTGCATCACGTTATCGGTCTCAAACTCTTCCCGCGCAAACGCCTTTACGACGGTGATCCCCACTAGCTTTTCCCACAAAATACCGAGCAGTGCGTCCCATCGCTCTCTCAACTTTTCACTGAGGGGACGAATATGACGAATGAACAGCTTGTAGTTCAAGACGTAGAAGGGGATGACACAGACCGCCGCAATAGCGAGCTTCCACTGCATGAGGAAGAGGACGACGAGCAGAACAATGACGCTGAAGACATCGGCGAGGAAGGTGACAAACCCGCCAGAGACCATATACTGAATGGTATCTATGTCGCCAGTCAATCGTGCCATAATCTTGCCGGTTTGGCGCGTGTCGTAGTAGGAGAGGGAGAGACGATTGAGGTGACGGTAGGATTGGAAGCGCAGATCGAAGACGACTCTCTGCCCTAACCAACCAAGCAGGTAGTTCAAGGCAAACGAGATGCCCCCACGCACTGCATAGAGACCAATGATCATCCAAAAGACGTGGTTCAGAGCATTCCACTGTTTGTGCGGTAGCACGTCGTCGATGGTATAGCGCACGACAAGGGGCATGGCAATGGGAGTACAGGTGACGCAAAGGAGGAGGAAAACCGCCAGTACGACCTGCTTCCGATAGGGCTTTAGATAGCCGAGTAGTCTACCAATCTGATCCATACGCTTACCGTTCCCCAAACCGCTACTGGATTAGGCTGCATGCTCTTCGAGGGCAACCTTAAACTGTTGATTGTAGAGTCCTGCATAGACTCCGTCTAATGCCAAAAGTTCGTCGTGGCTCCCCACCTCCCGAATGATCCCCTTCTCCATGACGACGATCTTGTCTGCCTTGACAATGGTGGAGAGGCGGTGGGCGATGACAAAACTGGTGCGCCCTGCCAAGAGTCTATCGAGTGCCTCTTGAATGAGGGCTTCGGTCTCGGAGTCGAGGGAGGAGGTGGCTTCGTCCAGAATCAAGATACGGGGGTCTGAGAGCAGGGCACGGGCTATCGCTATTCTTTGCTTCTCTCCCCCAGAGAGTTTTGTGCCGTCCTCCCCGATCTTGGTGTCGTACCCTTTGGGTTGTGCCTCTATCACATGATGAATGTTGGCGGCGCGGGCGGCGGCGATGATCTGCTCTTCTGTGGCGTCGAGTTTTCCATAGCGGATATTTTCGCGCAGGGTGGTGTTGAAGAGTATCGTCTCCTGAATGACCACACCGACCTGCTGGCGTAGACTCGCTAGCTGTACCTCACGAATGTCGTGTCCATCCACCAGTATCTTACCGTCGGTCACATCGTAGTGCCTCTGTAGGAGGTTGATGAGCGTGGTCTTACCAGAGCCAGACTGCCCCACAAAGGCGACCATCTCGCCCGCCTTCACCTCTAAGTTGATTCCCTTGATAACGGGCTGACCGGGTTCATACTCGAACCAGACATGATCGTAGTGAACACTGCCTTGTATGGGGGGAAGAGGTTGCGCGTTTGGCACATCGTTTACATTTGGCTGCATATCGAGGGTCTTGAAGATGCGCCAGAGGGCAGCATTTGCGCGTGCTATCTGGTCATTTATCTGGATCAGGCGGAGGGTGGGACCGTAGAGGTAGCCCCCTATGTAGCCGTAGAACGCCATGAGAGAGCCGGCGGTCATGGTGCCTCGAATCACTTCTCGCCCGCCATACCAGAGCAACAGAGCGGTTCCGATTGCCCCGATGAGTTCTGCAACGGTCCAAAGCCCGGTGCTCATGCCCCCAATTCGCACGTTCAAGTCCATGATACTGCGCGTCTCTCCAATGAACTGTCGTACCTCAAATCGCTCTTTGGCATAGGACTTCACGACCTGAACGCCGGAAAGCTTCTCTTGTAGATCGCCGTACATCATATCCCGTTGTTCGCGCATCTCGTGGTGTGTGAACTTGATCTTGCCGATGAAGGCGAGATAGTTGAGGATATAGATTGGGTAGACGATGAGAGCGACAAGGGTGAGCTGCCAGTTTTGGTAGAGCAGGATACAGAGTACGGCAGTGAGGGTGACGGTGTCTTGAACAATGGTGATGAGGCTTCCGCTGAGGAGTTGATCGAGGGCAGCCACGTCGTTGGTGATGTTGGACATCAGTTTTCCGGTTTGGCTTTTCTCAAAGAATCCAAGCGAAAGGGTCTGCATATGGGCGTAGAGTTTGCGCCGCATATCGAGCTTGAAGCGTTGCCCTAGGTAGGTGAGGCAGACGGAGAGCCAATAGCCAAAAAAGGCACTGAGGCAGGCGGTTCCGAGCAATAGCCCAAAGATTCCGATTAGATTTACGCGTAGCGAAGGGTTCTGCAAAGCTCCGGTAGAGAGGTGGTCTGTGAGGTATTTGACCACGAGGGGGGGAGGCAGACTGAGGGTGGCGGTAATGAGTGTGAGAAACACCGAGAGGAGCATGATACGCCCATAGGCGCGTAACTCCTTGATGAAACGGCGAAAATTCTGCATGGCAAATTCCTGCGTTGCAGGGGTAGTTGTTAAGCTTCCAAAATGACCTATATATAGAGTCTACCACGTATTGAGCAATAAACCATTAAAATCATGGGGCTTTTTTCTTGATTTCCTCTCTTTTTCTTGATTCAGGTACTCCCCAGAAGAGAGAGGGACAGTTGCCTGCCCCTCTTTCCTCGACCGAAAAACCTTCTGCTTATCGCACCACCCACTGCCCTCTCCGCCTTGGGGAGGGGCGCCCGAAGGGCAGGGAGGGGTCAAGGCTTCAAGCGCAGGAGTTGGCTCAACTGCACAGTCCCGTTGCTGGCATCGAGCTTCACCGTAACCGTCGCGCTCACCGTCGTCGTTGTTATGATGAAGGTGGCACTCGTCTTACCCACGGGTATCGTCACACTCGCTGGTACGACCGCTTCCGCCTTATCACTCGTTAAGGTGACGACCAACCCACCCGCAGGAACGGCTCCCTTCGCAGTCACGGTTCCCCTCACGGATTTGCCTCCCGTCCTATTCTTAGTGCTGAGGGTGAAAGTGTCGAGACCAAAGGGGAGTATCTTCACACTCTTGGTTATCTTCACCCCGTTGTACTCTGCGGTGACCTTCACCACAGTCGCTTTCGTCACTGTACCTGCACTCATCTCAAAAGTGACGCTGTTCTCCGAACTGGGAACCGTGACACTGCTCGGAACCGTGAGCAGAGGGTTGTCCGAGGTGAGCTTCACAACGATACCGGCTTCTGGTGCGGGAGCATCGAGAGTGACGCTTCCCACTCCCTGTGTTCCAAAGATTAGAGCCGCGGGAACGGCGAGTTTGGTGAGAGCATAAGGGAGTAGCTTCACACTCTTGGTTATCTTCACTCCGTTATACTCTGCGGTTACCTTCACCGAGGTTGCTACCGTCACTGTACCTACACTCATGGGGAACGTGACACTGTCCTTCTCACTGGGAACCGTGACACTGCTCGGAACGGTGAGCAGAGCGTTGTCCGACTTGAGTTTCACAACGATACCTGCTTCTAGTGCGGGAGCATTGAGGGTGACCGTTCCCACTCCCTGTGTTCTGAGGCTTGCGGGAACGGTGAGTTTGGTGAGAGTTCGAGGGATAACTACCCAGAGGGGAGTGTAAGCCAGTTTTGAGACGGGAGTGGTAGTGAAGCGTACCTCCGTGTCTTGAGTGGTGGCAGAGGTCACGATACTGAAGTTGGCGGAATCGGCTCCTTTGGGAACAATGACACTGCTGGGATGGGTGACGAGAGGACTATCACTTGCCACCGCGATTTTGGTGTCTGCCGTTGCGATACTGTCGAGGAGAACCGTTCCGGTAGTCGCCTCTCCTCCATAGAGTGCCTTCACAGGGATTAGAATGAGCGAACGAGGTAGGTTGAACTTCGTCACGAACGCATCTCGGCTTCCCTTCAGTTGTGTTTGGAAGGCTCCTGTGGTGGTCGGGAAGGCGGTTGAGCCGGTACTTCCCGCCACATAGGCACTCCCCCCACTGTCTACCGCGATGGCATAAGCCCAGTCATCACCTCCCCCTCCCAAGTAGGTGGAGTAGACCAGAGACTTCCCATCTGCACTCAACTTCGTCACGAAGCCATCTTCGCCTCCTCCCTTGTACTGTGTTTGGAAGGCTCCCGTGGTGGTCGGGAAGTCGGTTGAAATAGTCCAACCCGCCACATAGGCACTCCCCCCACTGTCTACCGCGATGGCATAAGCCCAGTCATCACTTCCCCCTCCCAAGTAGGTGGAGTAGACCAGAGACTTCCCATCTGCACTCAACTTCGTCACGAAGCCATCTTCGCCTCCTCCCTCATTCTGTGTTTGGAAGGCTCCTGTGGTGGTCGGGAAGTCGGTAGCACGGGTATATCCCGCCGCATAGGCACTCCCCCCACTGTCTACCGCGATGGCATAAGCAACGTCATTACTTCCCCCTCCCAAGTAGGTGGAGTAGACCAGAGACTTCCCATCTGCACTCAACTTCGTCACGAAGCCATCTTCGCCTCCTCCCT
>CAMCUQ010000086.1 GCA_945878775.1 Chthonomonas calidirosea | reverse complement strand
GCAAAACGGACACTACATTCGCTATTTGAACGCCTTAACTGGGCTACAGCAGAAGATTCTGGAGTTGTCGGGATGTTCTGCTGGTCTCTATGTGAGGCTAACCACCCAATTCGGGATTTCCCCCGAAAAATGAGCGAACCGAGAGTAATGAGGTTCTTGAGCGATTGATCGTTTCGGAAAAGGACTTCATTACCCACGATCACGGCTTCTACTCCGGGCTGTTTGGCAGAAGCGATCAGGCTCTTGATTTCGCGCTCATTTTGCGCCTTGTCTCTTCCTATCCATGCCCCCATCCATACCTTCATCCCATTCTGTGCCGCAATGGTGGGTATCTTGTTTTGCGCTCCCTCCACCGCATAGGTGCGAATGCGTGTAGAGAGTGCCTTCAGGTGGGGCATATCGGCACGTATCTGCTCTACAGTGAGGGGTCTTTCGCTACCCGGTGCCTGATCGGCATGGTAGGCTCCATATGCGATCCCCCAAAACGGTTTTGAGGAGGCATTTTCGGGCTGTAAGCGTTGAGAATTTGGATGCAGTAGCGTCGCACCCAACATAAACGAATTGACGAGAGTGTGTAGAAACATCATGGAATCGTTTCCTTTCTTGCCACGAGGGCAACCAGTTCTCAGCCAAACCTATTGGAGGTTATACTTTAGTTTTAGCGTCGTTTTTACGATCTTGCTTTTGTGGGAAGGCACTTGGTAGTAGAATGCTTGGGTGCGCCATCTCCCATTTTTTTCGTGCAACACCCAGAGAGTAGAGACAGTTTTCGCCGGGTCTGTAGTCTTGGCTTCAGGTGTCTGTACCATCAGCCACATCTCTGAGCCTTGCTGTTTCTTGCTAATGATTTTCGCTGCTAAGTGAGTTGCTGCTTTCTTGTAAATGATAGATACTTCGTTTAAGTAGCGGTTCACGATGGCCCTTATTCCTACCCATTTTGAATTCGGCAGCCGTTGCAGGTCTTTCCAAGCATCGCAAATAACAGCATTGTTTTCATACTGTGCCCGTGTCGCTTTTTCGGTTGACTTAATCAAGAGAGGCTCGTTGTTGATGGTAGGCAGAACCTGACGAACATAGTCAACAGGTTGAGGTTGAGGAGATTCAGTGTCATGTGGTGGAGAGTTCGTGCGTGCGTCAGTGACCGTGGGGCTTGGGCGAGGCAACTCACCGTTCGACTTCAAAGATAATACTGCAAAAATAACTATCGCAAACACGATTATGAGAGCTAAGATCATAATTGAAGAACCCCCTTCGACCTTAACCTTCTGTTTCTGAATATTCGAGTTAGGAGCAACGGGTTGCTTGGGGAAGTGAAAATGCTGTTCCGCCTCTTTTGCATTGGTTACAATCTTAAACTTTTTCCGTGTCGCTTCTGGTTCCTCTGCCATGGCTGAAATCCTCCTTTGGGAGTCGAAAGTACTTGTGGTAGCCCCATTTTTCGCACAACCTAACACTCGCCAAACACCGACTCGTCACTAGCAAATCTATTTACTCCGTGTCAAAAATACTATAACATACCATTCTGAGTTTGTCGAGTCTTTTTTGTACCCACTTTGGGGAGATTGAAGGGGATTTTAGTAGCGAAAATGCCTCACAAAATAAGAACGAGGCGTTTTGCCTCGTTCTAACAGTCCAGGTAAAATAAACAGGAAGGAAGTTAAGGGTAGAGAGGGAAAGATTTCAAACAGGCGTGTTTCTTAACGAGGACCTAGCTCCTGGCGTTTCACGAGGTAATAGAGCACTGGAACCGCCAGACGGGAGAGGAGAGTGGAGGCGATTTCACCTGCCATCAGGGCAATCGCCAGCCCCTGAAATATCGGGTCGAACAGAATAACAAAGGAGCCGACAATGACCGCCGCCGCAGTGAGCAACATCGGACGGAACCGAGTCGCCCCGGCGTCAACGACAGCCTCCTCTAGTGGCATTCCCTCTCGCAATCGCAACTCGATGAAGTCCACCAAAATAATAGAGTTACGGACGATGATGCCCGCCCCTGCGATAAACCCGATCATCGAAGTCGCGGTAAAGAATGCCCCCATGAGAGCATGGGCAGGCAGAATACCCACCAACGTCAGCGGGATAGGAGCCATAATGACCAACGGCGTTTTGAACGACTGGAACCATGCTACCACCAGAATATAGATGAGTACTAGCACAGCGGCGAAGGCGATACCGAGATCGCGGAACACCTCCAAAGTGATATGCCACTCACCATCCCACTTCATGGCGGGCTTATCGGTAGTGAAAGGCATGGCAATGTTGAGGACGTTGAGCTTATAGCCTTCGGGCAACTTCAATTCTGCCAGTCTGTTGTTCATGGCGAAAATGGCGTAGACGGGGCTTTCTTGCCGTCCGGTCACATCGCCCGTCACATAGACAACAGGAACTAGATTCTTGTGGTAAATCGCTTTTTCGGTGGGAATGGGAACCGGTTTTACCAGCTCACGTAAAGGTACAAGAGCACCATTCTGTGAGGAGACAAAAAGCGAAGCTAATGCGTTCAGCCCACTGCGTTCTCCACGGGAGAGGCGTATCCGAATAGGCACATCTTCCCGCGCAGTCTCATCGTGTACCAAGCCAATCTGTGCTCCAGCAAGTGCCATACCGAGCGTCCTATTGATCTTCTGCGTATCCACCCCGCTCAGCGCCGCTTTTTCGCTATCCACTACGAACTGGTAGTTTAGTTGGTCATCATCCACATACCAATCTACATCGGTAACGCTGTCTGTCGTCTCGAATATCTGCTTTACCTGTCGGGCGACTTCCGTTCGTCGCTCACCCGTCGGACCATAGATTTCAGCGACCAGTGTTTGCAAAACAGGTGGTCCCGGAGGAACCTCAGAGATTTTGACGCGCACCCCCCACAACTTGGCAATCCGTTCTATATCGGGGCGAATACGTTTGGCAATGGCGTGGCTTTGTGCCTTGCGCTCCCCCTTCCCCACAAGATTCACCTGAATATCCGCCTGATGGGGTTGGTTCCGTTGGTAGTAATGGCGCACCAAACCATTGAAGTTGTAGGGGCTAGAGTTCCCAACCACGCATTGGTAGTTTTCGACCTCTGGAACAGTCGCTACAAAATCGCCGAGAGCGCGGGTTGCTGCCGCCGTCTGCTCCATTGTGGTTCCCGTCGGCATATCCACAATGATCTGAAATTCGTTCTTGTTATCGAACGGTAGCATCTTCACCGTCACCGCTTTAAGCCCAACGAGTGCCATTGCTCCCAAAAGTAGCCCCATTACCCCCACAAAGAACACCAAGCGCACCTTCCAAGATCGGAGCAGAGGAGTCATAATCCGGCGATAGAGGCGGGTCACTGCATCGTCCTGAACCTTGCCTTGCGTCTGTTTACCTCCATGCGATTTGCCATGCTCTCCCCGAAGCAATCGGAACGCTGCCCAGGGTGTCACAATGAAGGCAATGATAAGCGAGAAGAGCATCGCGGCAGATGCACCGACCGGTATAGGGCGCATATACGGACCCATTAAACCGCCGACGAACGCCATGGGAAGAATGGCGGCAATGACCGCAAACGTCGCTAAAATAGTAGGGTTACCGACTTCATCCACAGCATGGATCGCGGCTTCTAAGGGAGGGCGGCGTTCGCCATCTGGCATTCGGTAGTGCCTAACTATGTTCTCAACCACGACAATGGCATCATCTACCAGAATACCGATAGAGAAAATCAGCGCAAACAGGGTTATCCGGTTCAGAGTATAGCCATAAAGATAAAACACGAGCAGCGTTAGTGCCAGCGTCACAGGAATGGCAACGAGCACGACCAATGCCTCTTTTCGCCCCAAAGTGAACGCTATCAAGAGCGTCACCGAAACGACGGCTATCAGCATATGATAGAGCAACTCACCCGACTTTTCAGCGGCGGTCTCCCCGTAGTTGCGGGTGATGCTCACGGTCACATCGGAAGGCAGAATGCTTCCTTTCAAGCTATCCACCTTTGCCAACACTGCGTGAACGATGTCCACCGCGTTCTTGCCAGGGCGCTTCGCAACCGATACCGTGACCGCAGGCTCCAGAAATTTTCCTTTTTCCTTTGCTGCCTTCCCATATCCAAACAAAACCTCTTGAGTTGGCTCCTCCGCAGAGTCCTGCACCGAGGCGATGTCTTTGAGAAACACGGAACGCCTATTCACTGCCCCAACGACTACATTACCAACCTCATTCGCCGTCCGTAAAAAACCCCCTGTTTTGATTGAGATATCGAGATTATTCTGTGAAAAGGTGCCAGACTGAGAACGCTGGTTCACCCCCTGAAGTGCCTGCATCACCCCCTCCGGGGTCAGTCCATAGCCAGACAATCGCGCTCTATCCAGAGTGGCGCGCACTTCACGGCGGCGTCCACCGATAAGGGTGGTCTCCGAGACGTTATCCACTTGTTTGATAGCCGTCTCTACACGACTGGCGAACTGGCGTAACGCAGAATCGTCATAGCGGGAGCTGTGTAGTGTCAGCGCAAGGATAGGTACGTCGTCTATGGATCGAGATTTGATGATGGGGAGCGATGCACCAGGCGGAATAATGTCGTAGTGAGATTGCAACTTCTCACGAAGCCGCACCAATGCCGCCTCTTGATCTTGACCAACATAAAAGCGAACGATGGCGATAGCTTGACCGGGGCTGGAGGTTGTATAGATGTACTCGACACCAGGAATCTCCCAGAGGAGCTTCTCCATCGGATTGGTGACGCGTTGTTCGACCTCTTTTGCCGTTGCGCCAGGCAGAGCAACCATCACGTCCATCATGGGGACAATGATCTGCGGCTCCTCTTCACGTGGCGTCTTCAGAGCAGCAAACGCACCCATTAATAAAGAGGCAATAATGATGAGTGGCGTGAGTTTGGAGTTAATAAAGCTTGCTGCCATCCGCCCTGCCATACCCACTCGAAAGACCGGTTTTTCCTGCCCTGTCTGCATGCCCTTACCTCAACTCCTCGTTCACCGGCGATCCATCCGTAAGCTGTTCTTTGCCAGTTGTCACGATATGCTCACCAGAGTTCAATCCAGACAGAACCAGTATGCGATCCCCAACAGGGTCGCCCACTGTAATTCTTCGCAACCGCGCCTGATGATTCACATCCACAACATAACTATAGTGTAGCCCTTCACGCTCAAACACGGCGGAGTCTGGAACAAGCAACCGTTTTTCGCTTCCCGTTGTAAAGCGTGCTCTGCCAAACATTCCAGCAGACGCTCCATTTGTGGGAGGGAGAACGATCTTGACAAGGAAGGTGTGGCTATTTGCGTCGCCCTGTGTCCCTATCTCAACGACACGCCCTACCAAATCATGGTTTTGCAACGCATCGAAGTGAATGGGAACAGATGCGCCTCTCTTTGCAAAAACAAGCGCGCTTTCGGGAAGCACGGCTTCTAGGCGCAAAGTGCCACCCTGGATTTTGAGAAGCGGGGAGCCCGGTGTCGCCATCACGCCGGGGTCTGCCAGTCGTTTTGTGATGACACCATCGAAGGGAGCAGCTATTTCGGCATAGGCACGAACGACTTTCGCCAGTTGTAGCCCGGCTTTCGATTGACCTATCTGCGCCTGAGCACCTCGAATCTCCTGCTTACGGACTTCAGTCTGCATCGCGCTGGCATGGGCAGATTTCAGCCCCGCCTTGGCTTCCAAAACGGTGGCTTGTGCCTGCCGTACTGCCTGCTGCGCTGCCCGAATATCCTCGGCACGACTGCCTTCATCAGCGATGCTCTTGCCTTGCAGTGCCGTCTCAAGTTGAGACTTGGCGACCTCAAACTGAGATTGGTACTGATCATATTGTTGAGAGGAGATAGCACCTTCCCGATAGAGGTTAGTCATGCGCTTCAGGTTGCTCTCGGCAAGCCTGAGATTAGACTTTGCCAGAGAGACAGCTAAAACAGCCTGCTCTCGCTCTTGCCGACGCTGTCCAGATTGGACGAGTTCCAGCTTAGCCATTGTGGCTTGCAGTGCAGCTTCGCTTTGAGTCACTTTGGACTCTGCTTCAGCAATGCGTGCCGAACTCAAGGAGGCTTCCATCCGGGCAACGACACGGGCGTTTTCATATCCGACATCAGCCGCACGGAGATTGGCGTTAGCCTGAGAAAGAGAAACCTCTAGGTCCCGCGCATCCAGCAGAATCAACGGTTGCCCTTGGCGAACTCGGTCGCCTTCCTTTGCCAGCACGCTCTTCACACGCCCCATCACTTTACTTGCCAAAGGGGCTTCCAGTTCGGATTGCACCGTTCCCGTCACTTCCAAGAAGACTGGGGAGGTAGTGAGTGTGACAGACTGCGTGGAGACCCGAACGGGCTGCGCTTTAGACGATGTGTCTGAGGTTAAAGGGGGAACGACTTGATTTTTTCCGATTGGAAGCAAACGCCAAAGCACTAAGAGAACGATAACCATAAAGGCGGCGCTACCACTTCGCAGATGATGGCGTGGGACCGCCCGATATTGTGGTTGTTCGGCTCTTTCTGTGGTTTCAATACTCTGATCCATCTTGTGTCTCCTCACTTCGGATGCTGCTCTTGGGCAACATGATCCGAAGTGCTAATTTAGTTTCTAAATGCAAATGATTGCAACCCAATGGTCTCACTATAAACGTGACACTCTTCCGATAGGCGAGCGTCAAAGTGGCGTCTTACTTATGCGCCTCATGGTGTCGGATACAATCCAGTAGAAGCAGTACACTCTGGTCTGCAATACCATAAAGCACGAAGTTACCCTCCCGTTTTGACGACAGGACACCCTGATCTTTCATGATACGCAATTGCTGACTGGCAATAGCCTGCCCTACACATGCCGCATCCATAATATCGCTTACGCTCTTTGGCTCTCCCTCCCTATCGAGGTAGTCTAGGATGCGAAGGCGTAACGGATGAGCCACATTGCGAATAATTGGCGCAACGCGTTCCAATGTCTCCATGTCAATTAAGAGTCTGTTCATCATCCATATCTCCTCCCCACAGATCACCACATAGATATATCACTATATACCTATTCTGTCAAGGGCAATGTCCAAAAGTCGTCCTCACTTGCAGTAAACGCCTCAATTCTACCCTTCACCATACCAATATATACAGTGATCCCGCGCTATCGCTTGACAATCGGTGCCTCACGCTTTATACTTTCTTTATCTCTTGTCCTTGTTGTCGCTAGAAAATGCCTTGGTGGCTCTTCTAAGACACTCATTATACCAAAAGGAGTACCCATGCGCTCTTCTCGATCCTTCTCCCTTCGCCAAAATGCTCTCATTGCCAGTATGGTGTTGCCTGCTATTCTGCTTGTTGTCGCCAGTGTGGCACAAGAGCAAGCTCCCGAAAAACCACTCACAGCAAAAGAAAAATTCAAGAACATCAAAGTGTTGAAAAACCTCCCTGCTGACGATCTCATCCCCGTCATGCGAAAATGGAACGCGGCACTGGGGGTCAAGTGTGACTTCTGCCACGTGATCAACCCAGACCACACCGGTTTTGATAAGGATGACAAGCCCCAAAAAGGTGCGGCACGCAAAATGGTACAAATGACTATGGACATCAACAAGCGCCATAAAGTGGTGGAGAAGAAGGTTACCTGCAATACCTGCCACAAGGGACATGCAGAGCCTGAGAATTAGCCTCTCTCCTCACCGTCCGTAAGGTCACCCTTTCCAGCGACGCCTTGTGGCTCCTTTTTTGCCATGGGGCGTCGTCTTTTGCCGAACCGAGGAGAGTCTCTATCGCGTGAAGATCACTTTTTTGGGGACAAGCGCAGGCGCACCGACGCGCCGTCGCAACGTAACAAGTATCGCACTACAGCTCGATCAAAAGTCCTGCCTTTGGCTCTTCGATTGCGGAGAGGGGACTCAGCATCAGGTATTGCGCTCCCCCTTGCGTCTCAGCCAACTAGAACGCCTCTTTTTTACTCATCTTCATGGAGATCATCTTTTTGGACTGGTGGGGCTATTGGCAAGCCGTTCTTTGCAGGATGGTGTCCATACTCCTGTAACCCTCTATGGTCCCGAAGGCTTGGAAGCCTATGTGCGGGGTGTCTTAGAGGCAAGCCGAACACGTCTGCAATACCCACTCCACATAGAGATAGTCCGTCCGGGGCTTATCTGTAGCACAGAGACAGAGGAGGTCTTCGCTGCTCCCATGCTTCACGGCGTCCCCACCTTTGGTTATGCCGTACAGGAAAAGACACAGAGTGGACGCTTTGATATAGAGAAAGCAAAGGATTTGGGAATACCAGAGGGTCCCCTGTATGGAAAGCTCAAACGAGGCGAGAGTGTTACTCTAGAGGATGGGCGCGTGATTGAGGGCAAAGCACTGGTGGGGCAGGAGAGACCGGGGCGCAAAATCGTCTTCTGTGGCGATACCACCTTCACCCCAAATGCGGTTGCCCTTGCCAAAGACGCCGACCTACTGATTCATGAAGCCACCTACTGTGAAGAAGACCATCACCTTGCCCTACGCGCTAACCACTCGACGGCGACAATGGCGGCACAAGTGGCAAAGCAAGCGGGTGTCCAAATGCTTGTGCTGACTCACTTCAGCGCACGCTATGAGGCAGAGGGCGTGATAGGTTTGCCAGGACTGTTGGCAGAGGCACAAGAGATATTCCCCAATACCGTGCTTGCACACGACTTTTGGCACCACATTATTGCACGCCGTGAGCCTCTGAAGACACCCCTACGAGAAGATTAAGGGGTCATGCTATGTCCCTCATAGAGTACGTGGGGAAGCAGTACAGTAAAGATGGAGCCTCGCCCATATTCGCTCTGCACCGTCACTGTACCGTTGTGCATCTCCACGATGTTCTTCACAATGGCAAGCCCCAAGCCCGTCCCCCCTGAACGGCGAGATCGCGCTTTATCCACTCGGTAAAAACGCTCAAAAACACGAGGCAGGTCTTGGCTCATAATACCAATGCCCGTATCAGAGACCTCTACTCTCATGCCAATAGGATGCTCCTCTGCCATAATCCGCACATTTCCCCCTTCCTGTGTGTACTTGATCGCGTTATCCACGAGGTTGATCAGTACCTGCTCCATCTGGTCTCTGTTTGCATTCAGCATGAGAGGTGGAGAAGCAATATAGGCAAGAGAGACATGGGCGCGTTCCGCCTGAGGTAAGAAACGCCCGTATATCTGTTCTATGAGTTCTGCAAAGGAGAATGGCTCCCGCTCTGGAGGGCGCGATTCGGCACGTGAAAGGACTAGAATGTCCTCCAAGAGACGCGTCAAACGTTCTACCTCCACCACCATGAGTCCCACAAACCGCTCTGCGACCTCCACGTCCAACAAAGCTCCGTCTTGAAGTGTCTCCGCCATAGCGCGAATGGAAGCAAGAGGAGTCCGTAATTCATGAGAGACGTTCGCCACAAAGTCGCGCCGGATCGTCTCCAGCCTTCGCAGTTCACTCACATCTTCCAGCAGAAGCCAGAACTCGTCCAAAGCTTGCATACGCTCCGAGGGGATCGGCAGAACCTGCGCCTTCACCATCATGAAGCCCGTTTCACGCGAAAGCCTTATCTCGCGCTCCACTACCACTTGTTGGGAGTAGGCTTGAGAGATGAGGCTCTGCATCTCATAGGAGAGGGTCGCTTGTAGCACTGTCTGCCCTACAAGCCCACGCTCCCCTACATCCAACAGTCGTTCCGAAGCGGGATTGCACTCCAAAATTCGCTTTTGGGCATCTACCCGGAGTATCCCCACGGGCATCTGCTTCCAAAGCGCATCCGATAGTAAAGGAGGCATAATCATACAACTCCTTTCTATCCGGCAAATTTATATCCAACACCCCGAACCGTCAGGATTCGCACGGGTTGAGAGGGACTCGTCTCGATCTTCTCCCGAATCCAGCGGATATGCACATCGACGGTACGCTCCTCCACAAAAGCGTCGGTTCCCCACACCCTATCGAGAATAACTTGGCGTGAAAAGACCAAGCCCGGGTGCGTGGCTAAAAAGCGCAAGAGTTCGAATTCTTTGGGAGCAAGAGTGACTACCTTGCCGCCAAGGCTAATCTCGTAACGAGCGGCATCGATGCGAAGGTCACCTATTTCGGTGATGTCTGAGGATCGCACAGGCTGTTCAGAGGAGGAGGCACGACGCAAGACGCTCTTGACTCGTGCCAAAAGCTCACGAATGCTAAAAGGCTTCGTGATATAATCGTCTGCTCCCAGTTCTAACCCCACAACGCGGTCGGTCTCTTCCGCACGCGCCGTAAGCATGATAATGGGGATACTGCTCTGCTTGCGTAACATTCGACAGACATCGAAACCACTGGCAGAGGGGAGCATCACATCTAAGAGTATGATATCGGGGCTTTCAGAGCGTACCAGTTCGAGACACTGCTCTGCATCCGATGCGGTTAGCACCGTATAGCCCTCTTTTTGTAAACTATAGGAGACGGCTTCCACAATCGGCAGTTCGTCATCCACGACAAGTACTTTCATTCGTTCTTTACCCTTCATCGTTGGAAAACATTCTCAAAATCGTGCCAATATGTGCGCTATCACCCTTTTCTCAACCCCATTATGACAGGAAAACGAGACCAAAAACAAGCCCCCGCTGTTTGGCTTCCAGAAGCACCCCTTCCAAAAGGGATGCCACTCTCTCACGGAACACCTTTTTCACTTGTCGCATCGGGGCAGGAATCTGCAACCTCTGTAAGGAACACCAAACTCAATGCGTTAATAAGCTGTTGGTGTATCGCGTTTTCAGAAAGGGGGGATTATGTCCGATTCCAACCTCAAAATAGGGTTCGAGCTTCTTGGAAGCTTTCGGCTGGTTTTGCCCGGTCAGAATCCTAAGGAGCTTCCACCTCGCCAAACCAATGCGGTTCTTGCCTATCTTGCCACCTACTCTGCGCAGAGGCATAGCCGTGAGGACATATGTCGTCTCTTTTGGGAGGATGCAGAGGCAGAGAACGCACGGGCTAGCCTGCGCCAAGCCACGCTCCGCATTCGGAAATACTCACCGCTCTTCACACAAGCCCTCGTCACCGACGACAGCACACTCTGCCTCTTAAAGGAGAATCTCGAAACCGACCTCGCTCTCTTTGAAGCCAACGCGCGGAAGGGGATGCTAGAACAAGACCCATGCCGCTCTGCCCAACTGCTTCAATCTGCCTTTGAACTCTATCGTGGTCCCTTTCTCGCAAGCTTTCAAGACGAGTGGGTACTGGAGGAGAGAACGCGCCTTGAAGCCCTTTTTGAGACTCTCTGTGAACACTTGACCACACGCCTCGAAATGCTGGGAGAGTTGGAGCGGGCAATAGAGGTCTGCACACGACTTTTGCAGGTCAACTCACTCCAAGAGGAGACGCATCTTGCCCTCATGCGCCTCCATGCCAAGAGGGGGCAAGGACACGCGGTCAAGCGACACTATCAGACGTATTTGCGCCTCTGGAAAAAGGAGTTCCCAAATCTCCCCAGACTCCCTGCAAGCACTATCTCAAAACTCATCACGGATCACTTCCCTGCCACCAAACCGCCAACAACTCACTCCGAGCCTGTAGAGACGTGGCTACTGGAGGAGACTCCCCATAAGCAGGAGGAGCTTCCCCCCGAAAAGGAAAAAGAGACACCCGAATTCATAGTCGTCGCCGAGCCTGAACCCAGTTTGGTCTCCCACCGCATACTCGCTTTGGGGGGAGTGATTCTGTTCTCTTTTTGGCTCTGGACTCTTCTCCCACGAAGGGAACCTGCCCCCAACCATTTCTCAAATGACTTTATGACCGTCGTGTCCCTAGAAAAGAAAGAGACTCAGGGGGTTATCTCCATGCCCTATGAGAAGCTGACTCTCGACTCTTCCCCCACACAGATACTCGATGTGAAGAATGAAAAGCCTGTTCCTGCCGATGACGACGCCATCTCTGCGGTGGTAGTGGCTCATTTTGTGTTGTTGGCAATCGTCGGAGCCATGTTGATGTTGTAGTGATGCAAGTAGAGCAGCAGGCATTGCTCGTGCATCTTCTCGCATTTTGAGAAGGAGAGGGTCTTACGGACAAA
>CAMCUQ010000085.1 GCA_945878775.1 Chthonomonas calidirosea | reverse complement strand
GGTCGACCAATTTGACCAAGCACACCAACAGAGATTCTTTGGGTATCATAAAGTTGCCTCCGGTTATGGATTTTCGCAACTTTATAATTCGGAGGTGACCGCGCAGGTTTCCTCTTGCGCGGTCAAATTCATTTATGACCAACCCTCATTTAGGTGAGGGCAGAGAAAGCGAAGCACGACTGCTCTCAAAACACAAACTTGCCATGTGAGCTTTGCTCTTTTGTATAACTTCTGATGCCCAAAACAAAAGAAAAGAAGGATACCTATGAAACGTCTTCTCTCTTTGAGCTTTCTTATCGCACTGATGATTTTAACTTTACGGGTCTCGCTTCACAGCCAAATAATGCCCCCTCAACCTATGCCAATAGTGCCTCGGCTGGGCTTTCAGGCAAACCTCTCAGGTTGGATTGCTACACAGTGGTTCTGCGGTAGCCAGAGCCATAAAGTAGAGATAATGTTGCTACAACCAGATGCAAAGCCCATTCCCTTAGAGGTACCCCAAAAATATCTCGATTCTTATGGGGGAGTGGAGGGTTTGGAGCGTCACTTTTTCTATTTGAGCGGCAATGTGAGACTCCGAGCAGAGGGGGATTGGGCGTTTTTTGTAGATGAGATGGCGAAAGATGACGTTGTACGTGACCCGTGGAAGCCAAACCCTGCTACTCAGGGTCGCCATCAGGTACAAGCCGTACAGAAAAAGCCGTTTCTCGTTATTCCTGTAAAATTCAAGGATATTACAACGGAGACGAACCCGAAATCCTACTATCAGGGTTTAATAGACGGCGTCTATCCGGGAGTACGCCACTACTACCTCGAAAACTCTTTCAAACAACTCGATATTGCGGGAACGACGGTTCTGGATTGGGTCACGCTACCAGAAAATAAGTCTGCCTATATGACTTCCAGTAGTTTTGACTATGATAAAATTGTGAAGGCTGCGGCGGCTGCCGTCAATAGCAACGTGGATTTTCGGAAGTATTATGGCTTCGCAATTATGTTGAATAGTGAGTTCTCTAGTAAGTACTGGGGCTGGGGGGCAACGACTTGGTTGACGCTCGATGGGGAAACACGCCTTTTTGGAACGAGTATGCAAGCACCTCCCCACCACCAATCGCTCTGTGTCCATGAGATAGGACACTCCCTGCACCTCAAGCATTCCTCTGGTCCCTACAGTCAGACTTACGACTCTTTGTGGGATGTGATGAGCAAAGGGCGAAGTAATATCGATCCAACCTATGGCCATCTTGGCGCACATACGATAGCATTTCATAAGGAGCGTCAGGGCTGGATTCCGCAAAGTCGTATCTACTATGGCAAGCCTGGAACCTCTCAGACAGTGGATATAGAACGCTTGGCACTCCCTGTCTCTTCTACCAATTACCTTATGGCGCAAGTCTTTATAGGAGGTTTAGCGAGTAAGTTTTATACAGTCGAATTCCGTCAAAAAGTGGGTTACGACAAAATTCTGCCCGTTAATGCGCCCAATTCAGTAGTGATTATTCATAGCGTAGATACCCTCCGCACAGGAAATGACAGGCTGGCACAGGTTGTTGACGCCACGAATAATGGGGACTGTAATGATGACGGTGCAATATGGCTACCGGGTGAAACGTTTACAGACTCCGCAAAAGGCATTACTATAAAGGTGAATTCCTTTGGAAAGACTTCTGCCAATATCACCATTACAAACACTTCCACTGGAGAGGGTCCCGAAGTTATATCGAACACCAACGATTCGGGCGCAGGCTCCTTGCGGAACGCGCTCGGCTATGCTTATTTGCTTCCAAATATGCAGGTGAATTTCAAGATACCCAAGACCGACAAAAACTTTAGTAACGGTGTGGCAACCATCTCGCTGCTGACTGCTCTACCAGATGTTGTTCAGAATGGAACCGTGATCGATGGTTTCACACAAACGACCAATATCGGAGATACCAACCTCAATGGACCCGAAATTCAGATTAACGGTACTAGTAATGGGAGCGGGAATGGGCTTCGAGTCTATACTGCAAATAACCTGTTTCAGGGGCTTGGATGGGTAAAGTTCACCAAGAATGCTCTTTACTTTTTAGGGACTTACGCCAACCATAACCGAGTGCAGAACTGCTATTTTGGAATTGATCCCACAGGCAATACTGCCGCTGGAAATGGCTGGGCAATTTCCCTCTACAATGGAGCAAGATATAACTTCATTGGTGACGTTGGGAAGGGAAATGTTATCTCTGGAAACAGCTCTGCCGGGATATTTTTAGGCGGTGAAGGAGTAACTGGAAATATCATTCGCGGTAACTTCATTGGGACTGATCGCACAGGCACTAAAGCCGTTCCAAACACGTGGGGGGTTAGTCTCTATGAAGGTAGTGCTAAAAACACGGTCGATAGGAACCTGATTTCGGGCAACAGTAGCGTGGGGCTAGGGATATACAAATCAATGGGGAATCTCCTCACAGGGAACTTTTTCGGAACTACCCTGACAGGGGATGATGTCGTCCCAAACGATTGGGCTATCTATCTTCGAACGGGTGCTGATCTGAATACCATCGGGGGAACCACAACGGCAGCTACGAATCTTATTTCTGGCAACTATATAGGAATTGGATTCGCGGGGGGAAACAAAAACTCGATACTCAAGAACTATATAGGCACGGACAGCACAGGAACAACTGCTCTGCCTAACACCGTTGGGATATATTTGACAAATGGTGGGGGGACTACACCCACGGGAAACATCATCGGCTCCTCCTCCACAACAAGCAACCTCATCTCTGGAAATGATTACTATGGGATTTGGTTGGCAGGCGCGGCGAGCACAACCATTAAGAGCAATATCATTGGGCTGGCGTTGGATAAAAAGACGGCACTGGGCAACGCCTCTGTGGGAATACTGCTGGATGGAGGTACTAGAGCCTCCTACATGACAGGAAATGCAATCGCTTTTAATAGCACTGGGATACAGGTTTTGGATGATAAGACGCTGGGGAATACGTTCCGACTGAACGCCATATACAACCATAGCCTATTGGGGATTGATCTCGGCAAGAACGACGACGCAAACGGGGTGACTCTGAACGATGATAAGGATGTGGATCAAGGTCCCAATGGGCTACAGAACTTCCCTGTAATCACCAAAGCGACTTTTGATGGTACGAACTATACGTATGAGTGAAGCCTGAACAGCACGCCAAACACAACCTTTATCATTGATATTTATGGCAACGTAGTGATGAGTAAGTCTAAGTTTGGTGAAGGAAAATATACTATTGGAACCGTGACCGTGACAACGGATGCTAAAGGCAACGCGACTTTCAAGCTCATCTCTACAAAGCACTACAAATATCTTGCGGCTACTGCCACAAATCAGACTACAGGTGATACAAGCGAATTTGGCAAAGTGCTCATAAGCCCATAAGGCTAGGCAGGGCGCACGATATTGAGCGGGTGGGGGGTGTACTCTGGAAACACCTCTGCGGCATGAGGGTTTTTCACTCGCCTTAGAAGCACCTCCGCAAGCACGTCCCGGTAGTCTGTTGTCACTTTCAGATCGCCGGGGCTTTCCAGTTTGTCTTGCGCCAATCCGCCCCAATTTCCATGCACTTTTCCGCCAACCACGCCACCGCCCAAAAGAAAGAGGCAGCTTGCGCGACCGTGATCGGTTCCAAGGCTGTAGTTCTCATAGGCACGACGCCCAAACTCTGTCATTACCACCACCGTAACCCTCTGCATCTCCTTGCCCATGTCTGCCACGAAAGCGGAGAGCGTTTGTCCCAATTCCCCTAAGACATTGGCGTGGAAACCCGTTTCACGCCCCTGCGCGATGTGGGTGTCCCAACCTTGCATATCGAGAAAAGCCACCTCCATACCCACATTGCCCTTGAGCAAGCAAGAGACCTGCCGAAACCCGTTGCCCAGTTCCGTGTCGGGGTACTTGGCGTTAGAGGCGGGTTGGTAGTGGGCAGGATCAAGGCGTCGAACCGCCTCTATCGCCGCGAGAGTCTCCTGCCCTATTTTTTCGAGGGGCATGGGGAGAGATATGCTGTGAGGCTGTGTGGGAGGCACAACGCTTGGAGCAGAGGCGTAAAGCGACTTGAGAGACTCGGTGAAAGCAGCAGTACGATCCGAGGGGTGAAGCCCCTTGCCCTCATTGTCTGTGGGGGGCTTGAGTCGAAATTCGGTTAATGAAGTTAGTGAGACAACCGTTGTTGCCCCACGTAGAGAATCGGGAGCCGTCTCTGAGATCGAGACCGCACGTAGGGGAGGCTCAAAATCTCCTGCGGTCAGTTGTAAATGACGTGCCAACCAACCACTTGCTGCTCCAGACTGTTGGGAGAGACCTCGTTCCATCGTTGCCATCGCTTCAAAGTGGGATCGACTCTGATCCCCAGACCCGACTCCATGCACCACCGTGAAAAGCCCCTCTTTATAGAGAGGGTGCAGAGGCGCGAGGGCAGGATGAAGCCCAAAAAAACCATCGAGATCGAGAGCGCATGCGGCGGGAGTGCGGCGGTCTTTCGGGCGGGCAAGGGCAAGAGTGGGGCGCAGGCGGTAGTAGTCGTCATCACCATGAGGGGCAACGAGGTTTAGTCCGTCGGCTCCGCCACGTAAGAAAAGAACGACAAGGGCATCTCCACCCTTCTGCCGACCCGTTTCTGCGCCAAGCGTAACATTGGCGAGGGCAGAGAAGTTGTGCCCAATGCCTGCCGTGATTCCCGTTGCGGCTGCGAGTGTGGCTCCTGCCAATACCTGCCTGCGTGTCCAACGTGTTTTCATGGTTCTTAAGTTCGCTTTCTACTTCCACTGAAACGGGGGAGAAGCCAGCACTAGCGCAGCTCCCTCTGCCAGAGATTGTGCTTCCGACACGCCTGCGCTTTTTGCTTTTTGAATATGAGCGAGGATGCCTTTTCGGAGCGGTTGAAGGGTTGGGCTATCATGGGCTTGGTTGAGAATTCCCTCCAGGAGCGCATCGATCTTCTCTGTTTCGCTTTTTGCCCCGAAGCCTTCAAATAGGGGTGTGAGTGTGACGTGCGTTCCTCCGCCCCGTTGTGAAAGCAGGGAGAGCGCAAAATTCCAACGGGCAAGGAGTGAGCCTGTCCAAGCCGCACCTTTTTCGGGGAAGCCATCTGGCATGGGCCACTGGTAGAGGGGTTGTCCCATGTCTTGTAGTGCGTGCTGAATCTCAACCCCTCCATCGGTGTCTGCTCCGAGCGTTCGTAGCGCGGAGACAACAAAATCGAGAGGGCGTTTGAAGAGGGGGCGTTTTGTCGCCTCCAATTTCAACCCGTCTAAGATAATAGGGCGCAAGAGGGCACGAATACTAGTATCGTTTTTGAGGTAGGCTTTTGTGGCGCGTTCGACGATCTCGTTTGGCACATACCCAAGATAGCGACGGCACAGTTTTTGCGCCAAGAATCGGGCAGTTGCTTCGTGCGTCGCGAGCCGTTCTAGGACAGCATCTGCGTCCTTTTCGCCCCCTTTGGGAGAGAGAGAGAGGTTTAAGAACGGAATGAACTTGGCTCCTTCATCGTGCAGGTTAGCATCGAAGAGAAAGGCTTTGTAGGGAGTTTTTACACCCTCTATAAAGTTCATTTGGAAGTCGCCTGACGTCCGAAGTCGCCACCCCGTGAAGCACCGCGCCACCTCTTGAATATCTTTTTGTGTATAGCCGCTATGCACTCCCAGAGTGTGGAGTTCAAGTAGTTCCCGCGCATAATTCTCATTGGCGACGCCCCGTTTGTTCTCTTGGTTATCCAGATAGGAGAGCATGGCAGGGCTATGTGCGGAGGCGAGGAGTAGATCGCGAAAGCTACTGAGGATATGAGGGCGGATCACCGTTTCGGTATCGACGGGGATGAGTTCACGCTCATTATTTTTCAGCGCGAAGATATTGAAATGATTCGTCCAGAAGTCCGCCATAGTTTCACGGAGTTGGTGACGGCTATACACGGCACGCAGCAGGGAGGCTTGAGCGGTCTCTTGCAGTAGCTGTTCGTTGGAGAGATCGGCGGTGTTCTCTGGTGCAGAACGAACCTCCTCTTGGAGATCAAGTGTGTTCACGCGCCAATTGACGAGAGGGTCTTCCGTCAGGGTGTCGGCAAGTTGCTCTTCGAGGTAGGCTTGCACCCCCATTTTCGTCACCTTCGCCACTTCACCGGGCTTTGCCCCAAAAGCAACGCGATTCAGAACAAAGCGTGCTTTTTCTGTTTCTGGCGTGCGTGGCAGTGGGGCATACGTGGCGCGTGTGTTTCCTGTGACCTGCTCTACGTGCGTCCGCACTATATCGCATCCCACCAAGCCCACTGCCACAATCCCCAGCCCGATCTGTGTAGAGGGTTTGGTAGGCTTCGCAGACGCTTCTGAGACGGTATTCTCTCTCTCTTGCCCCTGCATTTTAGAGGGTTCCTTCTTGATGGAGAGAAGGCATGGGAGCAAGAAATGCGCGCTTCTTGGGAACAACGGCATACCACCCTGCCCCTAGGGAGAGAATGAGCGAAAGTGGAAGCATGATAAACCAGCCGAGGTAGGGAAAGATCATCGAGAAACCATGCACGATACTGCCACGCACGAGTGCCCCAAACGAACTCCTTGCGCCAGACATCTCTCCAATGCGAGTCCCCATAAGGTGGGCGATACCCGCGCCTCCCACAAGCAAGAGAACCCCCATACAGAGGCTCAATGCGAACCCTGCCAGCTTGACGAGGGGAACCGCCTGTCCTAAAAGGACAAATCCGAGGATGAAGAGTGCCAGCATAATCAAGCCTACAAAAAAGCAACGCTTTGGCAAACGCGCTAAAGCGTTTTCGGCGCGTTGTGCGTGAGTGGGGAGTGCCAATGCGACGACGGTCACCAGTGCTGCCCATGAGAAGAGGAGTGCCATCGTTATCACTACTCCCAATTGAACCTGTGCCAAACTCATTTTGCCTATCTCCCTGAGCGATAGAATGTAGGTAAATTCCTCTTCGGCTTACCTATTATCGTTATTACGCTTCCTGAGAGATTCCGTTTCGTAGATCGAGGGAAAGTAGAGCTATTTTAAGGGTTTACCTTATGCAAAGAAACGCTCCCCTCAATTCCATAAGTGCGGGAGCGAGGAGAGCGCAATGTGCGTAAGGCAAATTAGGGCTATTTGGTGAGAGGCAGAGGTTTCCCTTTTGGTCTTGAGGTGGCGAAGTCCGGCTTGGTATCGATGAGAATATCTCGTATTGTCCTTCGTAGGGAGCTGGTGAGGTGTGCAAAGTCGGGGTTCGTCTCTTTTTCCTCAAAGACCTCCCAAAGACGTCGATAGAGATACGACTTGGCAAGCGGAGGCAATGCATCGAATTCGGGAGAGTAGATGAGGTAGCTACAAGGGTATCGAAATAGCCGGTGCTGAAGCTCAAACTCGTGAAGCGATCTCCCCTGCTTGTCTCGTTTGCCCTGTTGTGCGAATGCCTCCGCAAAGCCAGAGGTTCCCACGATAGGACTGAGAAGACTCTCCTCTTTACAAAAGAGTATTGCCCGCAACAGTGGCTCACAGACGCTCTTGATTCGGCTCAGAGTGCTCTCTAGGCGTGCATCGACAGGGCGACCAAGCTCTTTGTTCAGCATCTGTTCATAGTGCAGAGCCAAGCGGGTCTGATAGTTGGCACGTGTGATATAGTTATGGATATTGACCTGATGCCCTAGCACCATAAGGGCAACGATGTCGCTGTTTGGGGTGAGGTAAGGGGAGGTCTCAACGATATTCGCGAGCGAGGTCACATTGGCGCCCGCGTTCTTATCGAGGGTGATCTCCTCTTCTCCTCGTGCAAACACATTTCCCATATGCCGGTTTGCGCCATGCTTGCCCGTAACGTACCAACCTCCCCAACGCTCCGAGAGGGGACTCTGATCCGTGGTGAGCATGGTTCCTGCCCGGTATTCCGGCTGTCCATCGGCTCTTGGGTAGACCGAGCGAACAATATGTCCTGGAACCCCTCCCGTGAGAGAACCACTGTGGCACTGAAGGCACTCATAGGTTTGGCGTACAAAACGAGGTTTGCCCACTTTGCGCTGTTCGAGGAGGTAGAAGGTAGCCCCCAACTGAGGGTCGGTGGTAGAGACCTCCAAAAGCGGGCTGTCCTGCACCCATCCGATATAGGTCTCATCATTAAAATACAGAGCCCTGGGTGCATGAGGGGAGATGCGCTCTCTTTGCAAACTTGTTTTTGAGAAGACCAACGTCTGGGAGGAGGGTAAGATATTTAGATGCTTGAGGACAGAGCGCAGATAGCCATTCTTAGCGTCGAAGTCAAGGTTGATTTTGCCTGCGTCTATCGCCTTTTGAAGCTGGGATATAGGATCGGTAGGTGTGCTCTTGGTATACTGAATTGCTTCGTGTTCTGCATCATCTACAGACTGTTTCCCGCCCGCAATAGTAGCGGAAATGAGGAGGAATGTGCCACAGACAAGTGGAATTAAGGGAGTGAAGGCTCTTATTTTTTTGTGTGTACTAGGCATCATATTGCTCATTCCTCTCACATCGCCCCGCTGTACTATGTAGATAAAAGTATCTTATTGTCCAGTATAGCTTGATTATTTTAAGATGTCAAGATATAATTATCGCTAGACTGGTAAAGAAAAGGAGACTTCCTTGATTTCACAAACCGCAGAATACGCGCTACGTGCTATTACGCACATGGCACTTAATCCAAATAAAGCTCAGACTTCCCATGATATTGCCCATGCGACACTCGTTCCGCCTCCCTATCTCTCCAAAGTTCTACAGCTCCTTGGGCGTTCTGGACTTATTATGGCACAACGGGGCTTACATGGAGGGTTTACACTTCTTAAATCGCCTCGCGACATTTCTGTTTTTGAGGTCATTCAAGCCGTTGATCCACTCCAACGAATCACAACTTGCCCCCTCGGTATAAAATCGCATGGAGCGAACTTGTGCCCTCTTCATAAACGGCTCGATAATGCGATGGAAGTACTCGAACGCTCCTTTCGAGAGACCACTATTGCGGAGATATTGAGTGAGCCAACCAATAGCCATCCACTCTGCCCTCTCCCTCCCCCAAAAGCAGGGGCATCTGTGAAGTAGGGGTGAAGCATCCCCTGTTAGTGGAACATTCTCACCGTGTCTAAAAACTCATAGCTCAGAGGAGAAGTTGGTAGGATTCACGGGGGTGATTGGTGAATAATATTTTTTGTTTGCCAAGAGCCTTGTTGTATCGGCACGCTCCAAACTAAAGAGGAGAGATACTGTGACCACAATCCCTGAAGATATTCTACGCCAATATACAGACACTCGCTCTCTTGCGAGAGGACGGGAGTATTATCGTTCTTAGGGGCTGCCATTATGGCGACAAAGCGGGGGTAGTGTTATACTCCTCTGTTGTGGGTAGAACGGGCGCGGAATGCCTATTGCAGGGTAGGGCAGGGGACGGAGTGGCAAGCGTGCAAGGCGGGGTTCTTGACGGCTCACCAACGCAAATGCAAGCTCAGCCCTATGTTGCGCGATCTTTAGAGTTAGAGAGAGTATGAGGCGAATGTGGTAATGGTTATGGGTCTTATGGCGATGCTGCTGAGTATCTCTGTGGCGCAAGTGCGCCCGAACGCTACGCCTGCATGGATTACTGCCTTGAAAAGCGACAACCCGAAGGTACGCCAAGAATCAATAGTGATGGCTACGAATTCTGGGGCAAAAGCGGTTGTGCCGCTTGTCATTCTTCTTTTCAATGCCCGCAATGAGACCTACCAGACAGCACTGCAAGCCTTACGTGCAACGGTGTATCGCTCCTTGAGGGAGGGGCAGTCCGGGACACGGCGAGAAGTGATAGACGCGCTCTTTTCCCAAATCAGCCCAAACGCCAAACACGCGAACGCGGTACGGAATATTCTTTTAGAGTTGCTTGGAACAGTGGCTCAGGAGCAGGATGTCCCGCGTATTGCCTCCTATTTTAGAGACACTGCGCTACGAGAGCAGGCACGCTTAGCACTAACCCGCATGAACTATCCTAGTGTGAACCGCGTGCTTTTGGGGGCTTTGCCCCTTGCTGTTCAAAGCTTTCAGGTAGGGCTGATACAGAGCCTTGAGGAGCGGGTAGTCCTAGAGGCTGTTCCATTTCTCCAAAGCCTACTATCCTCTTCTGCTACACCTATAACAGAGGTGCGCCTTGCCGCTCTCCATGCCCTTGGCAAACTACCGGACATTAGCTCGGCTCCCTTTATTTGGAATATGATGGAGGGGAACAAGCCGGAGAATCGCTCGGCTTCACAAGCCTATCTTGCCTTGGCAGAGGCTCTTCTTTTGCGCGGGGAGTCTACCAATGCGCACGCTCTCTATGGGCGGTTTTACTCCGTTGCACTCAATCCTGCTGAAAAATGTGCGGCTCTTAGAGGTTTAGTACACAGTGATTCTGCTTCTGCCGAATCTCTGCTTTTTGAGGCACTGGTGGCTTCTGATCACGAGGTGAGGGGGTTTGCGGTACGCCTTCTTTCAGAGGCTCCTAGCGCATCTGTGACACAGGGTATGCTTTCTGCCCTACCTCAAGTCTCTCTCTCATTACGCCCCATTCTCCTGCGGGCATTGGGTAATCGGAGCGGTAACGGGGTTCGTGAGGCAATTATGGAGGCTAGTCTCAGCCAAAACTCAGAGCTTCGGACGGCAGCCTTCCGAGCACTACTGCATCGCCAAGATGTCTATAATACGACACGTTTACAGGTTTTTCATCGTGCCTTGCCTGTCGCACAATCCGACACGGAGCGCCTCGTCCTTCTTTCCGGTCTTCAGAGTATTGCAAGTTCAACCTCTCTTCCTTATCTCTTTGAGAACCTTGCCCACAAAAGTGTTCAAGCAGAGACATGGGCAACAATTCAGAGTATTGCGGACAACATAGCGTACAACAAGCGCGCTTCCGAAGCGATACCGCTTTATGAGCGTATTGTACGTTCTTCCGAAAAGGAGGCTCTTGTTCGTCACGCAATGCAGCGACTACGTCAGCTAGGAGCAAAAGCGGATTTCGCCGCGCAGGCAGGATATATTGAACATTGGTGGGTCTTAGGACCACTACCGGGGCGTGACCTTTGGCGCACACACGATGTTCTGAATGTGCAGTTGCCCATTGAGATTGAGCAACCTGTTTCGGTGGAGAGTAAGCAATATCGGTGGCGTTATCTTCATAGTGAGAACTCTCATGGTCTCCTTGACTTGGCGGCAGCAACACCCTTTCAAGGCAAGGCGGCGACTTATGCCTATGCCGAGGTGTCTTCACCCGTTGCACAAGATGTTTTGATCAAGATAGGGAGTGATGATGACTATTTCTGTTGGCTGAATGGGATGCCCGTCTCTCGTTTTGTGGGAGACCGAGGTTGGAAAGTCGATGAAGATATTAGACGTATACGCCTGACACAAGGCACTAATCGGATTTTGGTTAAAGTGCTGAATGCTGGAGGGGACTGGCAGGTGAGTGTTCGCCTCACCGATATTGAGAACCAACCTCTGCTTTTGGCTCAACGTGCCCAGAACGAGATGGTCAAGGCGGAGAGAGCCTCAAGCGTGGAGGTGGGTGGCACAGGCACACCTGCTCAAGAGAAGCGTATACTTCTCTCTTCGGGGTTAGAGTATGTAGAGATAGAGGAGGGAAAAGGTGAGATTGCCCGTAATGGAGATAATGTGGCAGTTCACTATAGTGGTAGCCTCTCCAATGGCAAACGTATCGATAGCACTCGCGATAAGGGAGAGCCTCTCTATTTTACATTGGGAAATGCACAAGTGATACCAGGATTCGATCAGGGCATTCGCGGAATGAGAGTGGGTGGGAAGCGGCGCCTCATGATACCGCCCGCGTTGGGGTATGCTGAACAAGGTGCAAAAAACATTCCACCTAATGCAACCTTGATTTATGAGGTAGAGCTTATCAGCTCTCAGTTCGCTCATTTTTGGAGTGAAATCAAAGATTTGAACAAAGCGTCCTTCTGCGGGTACTCTCTCCCGCATGAAGACACCAAACTCTGATTTTCTCACCGAACGCATGGATGATCTTCCCTTGCTGTTGGCACTCCTCCAG
>CAMCUQ010000084.1 GCA_945878775.1 Chthonomonas calidirosea | reverse complement strand
CTAAATTTTCCTTTCTTCAAGTACTGTTTGAGATTATACCTGCCAATGTTACGAGATAGTAGAAATGCGTGATTTAAGTTCTAGCGGTTCAGTAGCCCCCCTTCAACGCCGATAATCCATTATCCTTGCGAAAGAAGAATGAGATGCTAACTAAAGCAGACAAAGTGAGAATTGCGATTGCCTCTTGTGAAGCGTGCTTTGAGGCTATGGGGAAGGATATGTGGACTCCTAATGAACTCGTCGAAGAACTCTGGTTTCGAGTGGAACAACAAATCTCGGCAGTCGAAGAAGCCGAACGTAAGCAGGACATCGATACGACACGGCATCACCTCCACGGTATTTTACAACTCCTTAACCGTATCGAAACGGAGATGTGCGCCTAGAACACACTTAAGTCATCTCCTGCAAAATTCAAGCAGGTATTGATACACTCTTTGAGGAACCTCCCAGATAGAAGCCCCTTAATGGGCTTTCACACTCTCAAGGTCTAGGAGGTTCCTCCCCAAATGTCAGAATTTAATGGTCTAGGGTTGGGCTTGCATAACATCGCACGCCTCTCCCGTGCAAAAACTCGCTCCATCAGTGCCGAGAACTTTAACGGTGAAAAGGGCAAAGCGGGAATGGCAACAACGGGAACAGGGGCAAATGCTGCCCGTGAACTGGGTTTGGGATGGAAGGTATCCCCTTCTATCCATATCGCGCCACGACAGATAGTCACACTCGCCGAGATCGACGGTCCCGGAGCCATACAACAGATTTGGAACACCGTTCACCCCGATTGGTGGCGAAAACTCATTCTCCGAATCTATTGGGATGGCGAGGAGAACCCTTCTGTAGAAACCCCCATAGGTGACTTTTTCTGCAATGGTTGGTGCCAACGTTGTAACGTCAATTCACTCCCCATCTGCGTAAACCCTGCGGGCGGATTCAACTCCTATTGGGAGATGCCGTTCCGAAAATCTGCCAAAATCACCCTCGAAAACCTGACCGAAGAGGAGTGCCGAGGGTACTACTACCAGATCAACTATACACTCACAGAAGTCCCTGACGATCTCGCCTACTTCCACGCGCAGTTCCGACGCTCGAATCCCCTCCCCTATGCAGAGGTTCACACAATTCTGGATGGCGTCACAGGGCATGGGCAATACGTGGGAACCTATCTCGCGTGGCAAGTAAACAATACCGGTTGGTGGGGTGAGGGAGAGATCAAGTTCTTCATGGATGGTGATGGAGAGTTTCCCACCATTGCAGGTACAGGAACCGAAGACTACTTTGGAGGGGCTTGGAACTTCGAGCAACCGCCGGGAAGCTATGGGGTCTTTAGTACGCCGTGGTCTGGAATGCCACAGGTGATCATGTCGGGAGAGGGCGGAATGTACCGTTCTCAACAGCGTCACGGTCTCTATCGGTGGCACATCATGGATCCCATTCGATTCGAGCAGGATTTGAGCGTAACGCTTCAGGCATTGGGTTGGCGTAGCGGAGGGCGTTATCTCCCTCTCCAAGACGACATCTCTTCCACAGCGTTCTGGTATCAATCGGAGCCACACGCTCCCTTCCCCGCTCTCCCCAACAAGAACGGCTTAGAGGTGATCTAGCGCACTTGTCTTCCCTATAGCCTTCTCAGTCTCTCTGGGAGGGCTTTTTCTTGGGTTAGGGTATTCGGTCGTAAGGAGAATACCCTTCGTTTGGAGCCGTTTCTGGAGCCAGAAGCATGACAGACAGAGGTGGAACTTCGAGCGTGATAAGCCCTGTCTTGGTGAGAACCTTTGTGCCACCAAGCAAGTCTTTGAGCGTTCCCCAGCTCATCATGCGCCCGATTCGCGTCCCAAAGGTCTCAGTAACGGGTTTTGATGTGGGATTAACAACAACGAGAACCGTTTCGCGAAGCCTGTGTGTCATACGCACAAAGGCAAGAAGCTGTTCGGTCTCTAAAGCGTGAAAGTCTCCATAGCGAAGCGCAGGATGATATTTACGCAGTTTCGCAAGTTGGCGAACCCACTTCAAATGAGGATTGTTCTCATTCACCAAGTCCCAGCGCATGGGAGCGCGATTTTCAGGATCACCCTCCCCCTCCATTCCTAGCTCTGTTCCGTAGTAGATTACAGGAGAGCCGGGCAAAGAAAACAGAAGCGCCATTGCAACCCGCGCTTGCTCCGGATCAGGAATCAGGTTTTTGGCACGAGGTGTATCGTGGTTGTCTATCAGCAGCCAAGAGCGAAGAACGTTCTCGATTCCTGCGTCCGAAACTGTGTTTGCTAAGGTCCTGCCTACCACACCGCCCGATATTCTCCCCTTCAGCATCTCAATAACGAGTTGCATCGAATAAAAATTGAAGACGCCATCTACCGAACTGAACCACTGAGCCGGATACCCGGAAATCTCCCCAACAACGGCGGAGCCTGCCTTTTCATCATGGGCAGCACCAGTAATCTTTTGAAGGATCAAGGGTCCCATATCGTATGCAACATCGAGCCGCCAACCATCAATTCCAGCCCGTAGATACCTACGAACAATCGACTCTTTATCACGCCATAGGAACCGTTGCACACCAGAGTTTTCCAAATTCAAGACCGGCATTTCGCCACTGCCAAACCAACTCTTATACCCGCCTTTGTATCTCTTTCCAAAAGTGAACCATTCTCTGAACGGGCTTTTGGAACTCTTTTTGGCACTCTGAAATGCGGGCGCGGAAAAGCCCATGTGATTAAAGACGCCATCCAGCATTATCTTCATACCGCGTTTATGTACGGATTGAATAAGCGATTTCAGATCGGCGTGCATCCCGAACTCTGGTGCGATTACGGTATAGTCCTCGGTGTCGTATTTGTGGTTAGAAGCGGCTTTGAAGATGGGGTTCAGATAGAGGACATCAGCGTGAAGGGTGGAGAGATAGTCCAGTTTGCTCTGAATGCTTTGCAAATCGCCTCCCCAAAACTCGAAGACATGGGGATACCCGACAAGAGGGTCATAACGAGAAGAGTGAGGGGTCTCTGTCCACGTCCTCAGTTTTCTTGGCGACGTGTAGAGTTCCTGTTTCGATGGGAGGTTCGCAGAGGGCGCAAAACGGTCAGGAAACACCTGATAGATAACGGCTCCCATGCGCCAGTCCTTCGCACGACTTTCAAAAGTAGCAGGGGGTCTCTCCATAAAAACAGGCAATATTGAGAGCGCGATCTTTATTGCCATTATCCACATTCAAAGCCTCCCTAAGACCAGATAACACGGTTTTTGCCGGTTCGCTTCGCCTCATAGAGAGCGTCATCTGCCCGCTGAACCAGTTCTTGCGCATTCAAAGCGTCTTCAGGGTACGTGGCAACTCCCACGCTAACAGTACGATGAACAGGAAGATCGTTCACCAATACAAAGGCGTTGGTCTCAACCGCTTTTCGCACCCGCTCCGCGAGTTTGCAGGCGTCATGTTTCGCGGTCTCAGGCAGAATGATGATAAATTCTTCTCCACCATACCTGCCCACAAAATCGGTATTGCGAACCGTGGCGGTGAGGGCATCGGATACACTACGTAGCATCTGATCCCCTTGTGGGTGACCATAAGTGTCATTGAAACTCTTAAAACTGTCCACATCCAGCATCAAAATGGAGATGGCGTGATGATAACGGGCAGAGCGGCGCACCTCATCCCGCATAACATCCTGCATTCTGCGATGGTTCCAAAGCCCCGTCAAACCATCCGTCGAAGCGAGCAGGTGCATGGTCTCACGAATATGCAAGTTCTCAAGCGACATTGCAATAGAGGGCGCGAGGGTGTCGAGGCGAACAATGTCCTCTTGCGTGAAGGGATGCCCCACCGGGCGAACCCATTGCCCTATCGCCACGAGTTGCCCTTTGGCACGAATGGGATAGAGAAGCCAAGCTCCATTCGCGTTTTCATCCCGCGACTTCCACATATCCCTGGCAGCGTCGCCGATTATTCGCGGGTGCTTCTGGTTCGTCGCATTACCAATAATCCCCTCACCCATCTGTACTCGCTCGTTCGTGTTCACCTTCCCCTCGGTCCAAATAGCACGCGGGGTAAGAACGCCAGTCTCCGCATCCAAGACCCAAATTCTTGCGGTATGGGCAGGAACAATACTCTGAACGAGTGTTAAGAACCGCTGACCGATGGCAGCAACGTCGTCCTCATCCGTCTGCGTCGTGACAATTCTGCCCACAGCTTGTGCAATGCGAAGATTGCCGTGCATCTGTGATGCCCGATGCCCTGCCTGAAACGCAGACGCGGAGAGTAAGAGGAGTATTGCGAGGGGTACCGTACAAAGCCCTCCCATCAACATACCCAACGGCGTCAGCAGAACCATGAGTGAGAAGCCAAGCAGGCGCCTATACGTGGCTCGAAAGCCACCAGAAACAAGTTTGCGCGATGACGTTGCTAATTGCACTGAGATACTGTCTAAGAGCGTGTACAGAGCAAGACAGGTTGCCGCTCCAGCAAGACTACCCGCAAAGAGGAGCCATACGTCGCCCACTTGTATTACGAGACTTCCCATTTGCGTCGTAGTATGGGGAACGAACCTTGTCAGCTCATGAACCAGTCTATCAAATACCACACGTCCCGTAAATAGCGAGAGAAGTAGCATCTTGCCCTGCACACAACTCCAGGATTGAGCAACGGCAGAGGCACGCCCAAAGCGATTATGTCCAAGATAGGCAAAAGCGACGGCAAGGAGAGCAATAGGACGTGGGAGCCAAATAAGGAGTGTGAAGGCAACAGGCGCGATCAGCCAGAGTGCATCTTGCTCCTTGCGAGTCGTGCGAAGATTAAGAAGAACCCAAAGTCCCCCCATTCCACCAAGGAGAGGAACTATCTGCCCAACATGAAACGCAGGGCGACGCAGTACCCAACACATCACAGCAAAACACAAAAGCCCCAATAGACTGTGCCACACTCGCCAGAAGGAGAGGGTGCGATTTATAGGTGGCTTGGACTGTCGTCGGACAGAATTTTGCGGTGGCTCGGAACCTATTACAGTTTGCTTCTTGCGTGCAGTGTTCACTTTTATCCTCGCTCGTCCTCTATCACAAGACAACAGGGCAATCGTGTGGTACAATAGGTGAAATTCTCCCCCTCGAAAACCAGCACGGGACTGTATTCCCCCAATCCAATCAGTCTTGGCTCATTATAGCAAATCCCCCCTAACGTTAGCAATAGGGCAACATGATCTATTGCATGGTGGAATGTGAATATCTTTTGATTAGCGTATCGCAGAAAGGGGTCTTTCCTACATGTCTTTCCGTAGGTTCCAACATTATTTCGTGTCCTTCTTGGGAATGTTTGTACTCTTTGTCGCATCACTCTCCGGTTGTACCAGTGGTGGCTCCAGTAATACGGGAGGCGGGGGCGGAGGCGGTGGAGGCAATACCGATGGTAACTTCGCCGGACGTAGCGCCTGCACCCCGAATACTGCAAACGCAGGGCGTGCCAGATGGACGGTGCTTGTGTACATCAACGCCGCAAACAACCTTCAGCCCGACAGTCTCTTGAATATTGCACAAATGGCGAGCGTCGGCTCCGACTCAAATGTGAATGTGGTTGTTCAATGGAAGCAGGCAGCGTGCTTTGACTGCGGCGCCCCGTCCTTCCTTGCCACGCGTCGATACAAAATCAGTCAACACAATAGTACGGACGTGCAGAGTATCTCCAATGGGGATACTACCTCTTTGGAAAGGGACCGCCTCCCAGACCCTGCCAACTTCTTTAACACGACAACCAAACAGGCAGACATGGGGGACTTTCGTGTTCTCAACGATTTCGTGAAATGGGGTTCCGCCAATTATCCTGCCGACCACCTTATGGTTGTGGTGTGGAATCACGGCGCAGGGTGGCGCCCTGCCCTACGCTCCGCGAACAAGCTAAAACCCAGCTACCGCGCCTTCTCACAAGACAACGAAACCTCCAACGAAATACAGACTTGGGAGGCTCCTACAGCACTTGCAGGAACGGCACAGCCAATCGATGTACTCGCCTTCGACGCCTCGCTCATGCAGATGCTCGAAGTAGCCTATGAGGTACGCAACTCTGCCCGTGTGATGGTCGGCTCCGAGGAGAGTCCTCCCGGCGCAGGCTACCCCTATCACCTACTGCTCAATGCACTGAAAGCGGGCGGTCAGAACCCCTGTGTGCTTGGTAGAGATGTGATCAATAACTTTGTAGCCCATTACCGCTCTACGCACCCGGAATTTCAGAACATTACGCAATCCATCGTTGATCTAAGCAAGATGCAGAGTGTTGCCACCGCTCTCAACAATTTCGCGTCGCAACTCCGGGCAAACACCACCTTGGATGCAGCCCTGATCAAAACTGCACGGCTCAACACACAACACTACGCCTACTTCGATAACAAAGACCTGTTCCACTATGCCGATACGATTCGGCAAAACACACAGTCAGGCTCACTAAGGCAGGCTGCGGTAAATATGCAAAGTGCGTTGACCGATGCCACCAATGGCGCGGTAATGCTGAGCAAACGCGGAGATACCGGGCAGACAAACTCCAATGGATTGGCGGTCTATGTTCCCCCTGGAACAGGAGTGCTCACCTCTTACCAGAACCTTGCCCTGTCGCAACCCGGCGGAGCACCGCAATGGTTCCAGTTCCTTCAAGAACAACATCAATAGACACGCGAATTTGACCTTTGCAGAGGGAGAGACGATAACCTCTCCCTCTGTATTTCTTTTTCCTCCCTCATTATGGACACAAAACTTCCCTTGAACGCATCAGAGCCTTTTTCTTCCCCTAATCCGCTTACACGCCGCAAGCTCCTCAAGCGTGCCACAACGGGGCTATTCGGTTTCAGTATCTTGCTCGCAGGTGACGCCTTCTTTTTAGAGCCGAATTTACTAACACTCGACCGTGTCTCCATACCCATTCATGGGCTTTCAGCCGCTTTTGATGGCTTTGTTATCGCCTTTATCGCCGACATACACTATCCCTGCTATATGCACGCGAAGTTTGTCCATCATGCTATTGCCATAGCAAATCGGCATCACCCAGACCTGTTTGTCTTCGGTGGAGATATTACCGATAAAAAAGGTTCTGTTACAGTTCCTAATATGAGCGGTCTGTTTGATCATGCTGAGGCAAAAGAGGGTATCATAGGTGTATTGGGGAACCATGACCACTGGCTAGATGCGCCCGGCGTGCGCCGAGAGCTAGCGCGTCATACCCCTCTCCGTATTATCGAGAACGAATCCATGATTGTGGAACGCGGAGGAAAGGCACTTGCCATTGGCGGTGTAGGCGATCACTGGGAGGGAATAGAAGACCCTAGCCGAGCGTTCCTTCACGTACCTCCCGAAGTGCCGCGCATCCTGGTGGCACACAACCCTGACTTGGCGGAAGAATTAGACATCCCTGTGCGGATCGATCTTCAAATTTCTGGACACATGCACGGAGGGCAAATCTACGTGCCGGGCTATGGGGGCGTTTTGCATCCTAGTCGTTATGGCAACAAATTTTGCCAAGGGCTAGTGCAAGGCAAATCGCACCGCGTCTATGTCACACGCGGACTATATAGCTCAGGACATGCACGCCTTAATTGCCCCCCTGCGGTATCCCTCATCACACTTCGTACTGCTTGAGGAGAAATCAGTGAACCTATTTGATGGTTCTGTTGGGTTTGGAACAGGCATGCTCCTGCTCCTTTGCCTTGGTATCGCCTTCGCCTTCGAGTTCGTCAATGGCTTTCACGACACCGCAAATGCCGTTGCAACCGTCATCTATACCCGCTCATTGCGCCCCTGGGTCGCAGTCATCTGGTCGGGCATCATGAACTTTCTTGGAGTGCTTTTGGGAGGAACGGCTGTCGCATTTAGCATCGTTCACCTCCTTCCCACAACTCTACTCATGAATCTTGGTGCCACTACGGGTATCTTGATGATTCTTTCCCTGCTTATCTCCGCCATGATATGGAATTTGGGGACATGGTATTTCGGGATTCCCTCGTCTAGCTCCCACACCCTCATCGGTTCCATATTTGGCGTAGGCTTGATCAGCTCACTCTTCAGCGGAAACGGCATTGGGAGTGGAGTCAACTGGACAAAGGCTTATGAGATAACCCTCTCGCTGCTTATCTCCCCTCTCATCGGCTTCACCAGTGCGGGGCTTCTCCTCTTGGTCGCAAAATACACCATCCGCAACAAGAAACTTTATGAGGAACCAGACAAAGAATCGCCACCCCCTTTATGGATTCGCGCCATTCTCTGGTTGACCTGCACAGGAGTGAGTTTTGCACACGGCTCCAACGACGGGCAAAAAGGAATGGGCTTGGTGATGCTTATTCTTATCGCCATCGTTCCGGCGCAATATGCCCTCAACCCATCGCTCACTCCGGCGCATCTCACAAAATCCATAACTTCAGTCGAACACTTGGAGCGCATCACCAATCTCTACCCCGCTCGTCTAGGCGAGAAAGCAGAGAGCTTGCACGCCTCTTTAGCCACTTTGCGGTCACAGCTTCAAACGTCGCAAAATCTTCCTACAATATCGGGCGATTCTCGAATAATTCTACGCCGCGATCTGAATACCGTGGATGAATTGCTAGCCAAATTTGAGAAAGCCAAAACCCCTCCCCTCTCTGCATTAGATAAAGCCGAGTTTGCCAGCTCGAGAAAACAACTAAAAGGCATGGTGGATTATGTCGCAACGTGGGTTCTGATAGCAGTTGCCATGGCTCTCGGTATTGGAACAATGATCGGTTGGAAGCGCGTGGTTAAAACCATCGGCGAGAAGATTGGACAGACGCACATGACGTATGCTCAAGGAGCTTCCGCAGAGTTGGTAGCCGCGATCATGATCTCTGTGGCGGCAGGACTTGGGCTTCCTGTGAGTACAACACATGTCCTCTCCTCTGGTGTCGCGGGAACAATGACAGCGAGCGGTTCTAAGCTTCAAGCAAAAACGGTACGCAATATTCTTTTGGCGTGGGTTCTTACGCTTCCTGTCACGATATGCCTTTCTGGTCTTCTGTTCTATATGACCACCGGTGGTTCGTTAAAGGCGAATTCGCTTCCTCCCGTCAACCAAGGCACTACTCAGAGTATTCAAAAAAAGTAGCTGCCAGCTTTCAAAAGCAACCCTGCCTAACACACCCGTGCTTCGCTAGGTTGCTTTTGCCTTGTGAATCGTGCTACAATTTAGTTCATATACAAGCATTTGTAGATATTCCGCGCAGAATACTACAAACTTTGTCGCCATTATGCCCCTGTAAGCCAACAGGTGAGTCAGAAATCTGAGGAGGATACCTTCACTATGGCAGTTCGAGTTGGAATCAATGGGTTTGGGCGCATTGGTCGCCTCGCCCTCCGCACCATTCTAAGCCGCTACCCCAACGACATCGAAGTGGTCGCGGTCAATGACCTTACAGACGTTGCAACGAATGCCCACCTCTTTAAGTGGGATTCAACTTATGGACCCTTTGACGGAACCGTAGATACCGATGGCTCTGATTTCGTCGTCAACGGCAAGAAAATCAAAGTCTTTGCCGAGCGCGATCCCGGTAGCATCGCTTGGGGCTCCGTGGGCGCAGACATCGTTATCGAATCAACAGGATTCTTTACCGATGCCACGAAAGCCACCGCACACCGAAATGGTGGAGCAAAGAAAGTAATTATTTCGGCTCCTGCCAAGAACGAGGACATCACTATCGTTCTGGGCGTGAACCAAGACAAGTACGATCCGGCGAAGCACAATGTCATATCAAACGCCTCTTGTACTACCAACGGGCTTGCCCCCATTGCAAAAGTGTTGAACGACCGTTTTGGCATAGACAAAGGGTTTCTTACCACCATTCATGCCTACACCAACACCCAACGCCTGCAAGACACAGCAGCAAAAGACCTGCGTGATGCTCGCGCCGCAGCGCAAAACATTGTCCCATCCTCCACGGGTGCAGCTCGTGCCGTGGGGCTTGTCATCCCTGAGCTAGTTGGAAAATTCCACGGAATGGCGTTCCGCGTCCCTACCCCTACCGTCTCTGTAGTGGACTTTACGACAGTGCTCTCACGGAACGCAACAGTCGCAGAGGTGAATGCGGCGGTCAAAGAATACGCAGACGGTTCCATGAAGGGAATTGTGGAGTACACGGAGCTTCCATTGGTCTCTACAGACCTCCGTGGGAATTCGCACTCCTCCATCTACTCCGCTATAGACACGGTTGTCGTTGGCACAAATTTCTTCAAAGTAGTCGCTTGGTACGACAATGAGTGGGGCTATTCGTGCCGCATCGCCGACCTCGTGAACTTTGTCGCAAACAAAGGTCTGTAGTCACTCGCTACTGTCAAGCCGCAAGGAAAGCCTCTCTTCGCATCTGCGTGAGGACTCTCTTTGCGGCTTGAATGCATTTTAGGAACAGGATATAAGAGAACCGATGAACAAGAAGAGCCTTGAAGATATAGAAGTGCAGGGCAAACGTGTGCTTGCTCGTGTCGATTTCAACGTACCACAAAGCGACGCAGGTGCTATTACGGACGATACGCGCATTGTCGCCGCCCTTCCTACCATAACGCATCTTATTAGTCATGGTGCGAAGACAATTCTCGTTTCGCATCTCGGACGCCCAATGGGAGTCACTCCCAAATATACACTGAAGCCTGTAGCTGAGCGCCTTTCCAAGCTACTTGGTAAAGAAGTCACTCTTCTCCCCGACTGTGTTGGAGACGAGGTTGAAGCCGCAATAGCCAACATGCAACCTGGTGACGTGTTACTCTTGGAGAATGTGCGATTCTACCCCGAAGAGGAAGCAAACGATCCTGACTTCGCAGAGAAACTTGCAAGCCTCGCCGATCTTTATGTCAACGACGCCTTTGGAACTGCTCACCGCGCCCATGCAAGTACTGAAGGTGTCACGCACCATCTTCCCGCCGTTGGAGGCTACCTCATGCGGAAGGAACTCGACTATCTTGGCAGTGCATTGACCGATCCCAAACGCCCTTTTGTTGCCATACTCGGTGGCGCGAAGGTTAAGGACAAGATTGCGGTCATTCAGCAACTCATTACGCAAGTCGACACGCTGATTATTGGTGGTGGTATGGCGTACACGTTCTTGAAAGCGCAAGGCTTAGAGATAGGCAAATCACTCCTAGATGCCAAAAACCTTGATTTTTGCCGAGAGATATTGGCGAACGCAGGAGACAAGCTTCTCTTGCCAGACGATGTGATTATCACCAATGCCAACCCGTTTGAAGTGGGTGAAGAGGCGTGCGAAACCCGTGTAGCCTCTGTGAACGACATACCTGCGGATTGGGAAGGAGCCGACATTGGTCCCAACACCATCGCAAAGTTCAGCGCGGCGATAAAGGGAGCAGGAACCGTTGTTTGGAACGGTCCTATGGGCATCTTCGAGTTTTCCAAGTTCGCGGAAGGAACCCGCTCACTGGCACTTGCTCTCGCCGAATCGGGAGCCATTACGATAATCGGTGGAGGTGACTCTGCGGCGGCAGTGGTCCAAATGGGTTATGGCGATAAGATGACCCATATTTCAACAGGCGGCGGAGCCTCCCTCGAATTTCTCGAAGGCAAACCTCTTCCGGGCGTTGTAGCTCTACAAGATAAGAACTAACCCCTTCCAATACCCCTTCTACTCTCCCCCTCCCCTTTTCTAATATATCGTTGGAGAAGGGGAGGAAAAAACATCTGCACTCCAGTCCTCTATTCCCAATCTAGCGTTTTCGGCAATCGACTGACCAAGAAGGATAATCTTGGCACAACAACTAATACCTACGGTGTCCTGTAGGAGTTGACCGTGATTGCTCCTTTCTCTCGGACTTTAAGGCTGTTCAGTAGGGATAGCGAGATGGCGATGAAAGCCTGTTACACTGTAGTGAACGGGGAAGTGTTGTCTGAGAACCGAGATGGAGTGAAGCGGGACTACATTCCTGATGCACTTGGGAACACGATTGCCTTGATGGACAGCACCGGAGCGAAGTATAATGGTCCCAAGAATTAAGACACGAAACGTGGTGTAAATAAGTTAACGTGAGTTCGGGTTAAGAGCCTATCCCATTAGGTAAAATAGAGTCCTATCTTTTGGGATGCTTTACCTGTGGAACCAGAACCTGTTACTCAAGTCGCTCCTGTCTCGGAGTTTTCCTGGGGTTGGCGCATCCCCGACGCTCTCTGGGAACGTATCGAACCGTTGTTGCCCAAACCCG
>CAMCUQ010000083.1 GCA_945878775.1 Chthonomonas calidirosea | reverse complement strand
TTGGCAAACCGTCGCTACGGCAAGCTCGAACTTCAACACCTCACGAATCTGCGGAACCTGCCTCCCACCCAAACGCTTCCTTTCAAAATGCGGTTTCATCAATGGTGGAGCCGAATGCGAACCCGATTCAATAGATAGCACACCTTTCTGTTCTTGCCAACAAAAGGAGACGACGAGATGGAAGAAAAACATCGCCCTCCTGCCCATACCTCTCCCCCAACAGAGAACACACGCCCTGGTGTATTCAGGCTTTGGCAATCCCATGAGACAAATTATCACCTCAATTCAAACTGGATTTGGCTTGGATGGCGCGGTAAACGCCCTGCCGCAGACCAAAAACTAACCGATGGGACGTTCTGCTATTTGGTAGTCCGAAGTTGGATTCTCAGCGCGACTCTCCTCTACCTCTATACCTATCTCCTCAAGGATGTCATTAATATCATTCCCAAAAACGAAAATGACTATGAGGCACTTCCCAGATTACTCAGTGCCTTTGGCTCTACCATCGTGGCATTCTCGACTACGTATAACTGCTCCCTTTGGAATACAAGAGCAGAGGAACTTCAACGGGATGGTAAAACGTCGTTGGAGCGTTTCTACATGTCCAATAACGTCAGCCCAAGCGAGTGGCGAAATATCGTGAAAGCGGAGGAGGACAAAGTCGCGCTTGTTTCCCAAAACGCAGGCTCAGACGGTTAGCCAAAGCCTTTTCCCATGCCCCCTCTCCATCACCAACAGCTTTAGGCTTTTGATGTTCGATTGCGCAATACAACCAACATTTAACCTCTGCTTAACTCCAACTTAATGGCTAAACAAGTATAATTCAATACCTGCTTAGGCGTTAGAACGCCTGATTCAGGACGCAAATTGCCTTTCACTTAACGCAAGGAGAATCCTATGCCTCGCTCTCAAAGCCACCGCAAAATATCTTTCGGGTTCACTCTCATAGAGTTGCTCGTAGTTATCGCTATTATCGCGATCCTGGCAGCGATACTTTTCCCGGTGTTTGCACTAGCCCGCGATAAAGCACGCTCGGTTTCGTGCCTCTCCAACGTGCGCCAAATAGGAACTGCGGCGCACATGTATGCCCAAGACTATGACGAAATGGTAATGCGGAACGCATATGCCGATCCGGGGCGAGTCGTAGAAGGCGCACATTTTGTAAACTGCTCGACACCCCGTTGGATGGACGTATTGAACCCCTACATCAAAAACATTCAGATTTTCAACTGTCCCAGTGACCCTTTCACACCGATGAGCGGTAGACTGGTGACTGGAACCACGCACACACTGATGGGTAACAAGCCCTATGTCTTTCAGCCCTATTCGCCAGATGGTAGCCAGGTGTTCCGCGAAGCCGATTGCGGTGACCCTTTGGGAAGCACAAACGTCGGGCGGCGGTTTGGAAGCTACGCCATCAACAATATGTACTACAATGTGGGTGATCCTTTCACTCCCCCTAACAATATGCCCTTAGCTGCTATCTCTGTTCCTGCCAGTACCGCTTTAATCGCAGAGGTACAGGGCTACGGACAGAGTGGAGACTTCTACCGCCGTGACCTGAGCGATCCTCAACCCACTCAGCCCAATGAGACTTTCACCTTCCCTGCGCTTCTCAACCGCCGAAATAATGGCGCAATCCTAGGGCGTCATATGAAGCTCGCCAACATTATCTGGTGTGATGGTCACGCCAAAGCCATGACACTCGGAGCCTTGGGGGATACGCACAACGTCACAGGCTGGGGCAACGTAATGTATAACTTCTCTATCGAAGAGGATTAATCCAGAGCGTCTCCTCACTACAACAAAAAATCCCTCTCCTTATTCAGAAGAGGGATAGCAAACCTATTTTTACGGAAACACGGGGTTTGGGAATTGGGGGAAACGATCACAACCCTGTCAAGAAAGAGAGAACCACAGACTTAGCGCGGTCTGGCGCATCAAGGTGCGTGGCGTCAATGGTCTCAAATCGGGTATTGGTTCCGCTCAGTTGCGCGAGTGCTGAAACCCGCTCCACCGAAAACAGCACATCCTGACGCGCCGCCACAAAGAGCGCAGGAGTGTCCTTTAGTTCCCCAAGAAGAGGTAGCAGACTCTCTACTCCCTGCATCAACTCCTCCACAGGTGCGCCCTGCACATAATCACGGCGTTGTGCCTGCATAGTGCGCCCTACCACGCCCTGAAAGCCAAGCATAGGCTCTGTTCCCATACAGAGGGCAATCACTCCCGCAACCTCTGAATCTCGGCTCGCGACCGCCAAGCTAGCCGCCGCGCCCATCGAATGCCCCAAGAGTACAATGCGCTTCTCTGGAAACCTCTTTTGCATCCAGTCTACTGCGCCATGCACATTCTCGACCGCCTGAGACATAGATCGCATCTCTCCACCCGTTCCACCTAACTTATGCCCTACAAAGTCGAAGGTCAGCCCCTCATAGCCCTTCAAAGCCAAGTAGCTTACCAGTCCATCTAGGCTATACTTACCGGAAGTAAAGCCGTGCGAACAGACGAGGGCAACCTCTTTCGTGCTTTGGTCTGGAGAGTAATGAAGCCCGGCTAAAGTCCCCTCTTGTGAAGGTATGCGTGCCATCTCTAGCCTCACTGTAGAGTACCCTTTCGCCTCAAAGCAAGATAGAACAACACCGCCCAGCCAAGGAGACAAAGCCTTGGAAACCAATCGCCAAGCCGTGCATAGAGCGTTTGCCCTTCGCGCAGAGTCGCCTCCCCTTCGATCCATGTGGGCTGATCCATCGGTGCTTGCTTCACGATTCTGCCTCTCGCATCGATCAAGCAACTGATACCGCTTGTTGTTGAGCGCACCACATCTCGCCCATTCTCCACCGCTCTCAGCACCACAGCGGAGAGGTGTTGCTCCATGGCGGCTCTGCCCTGAAACCAGCGGTCATTACTGATAGTCACCAGCAGATTCGCGCCCGAATGAGTCATCAATCTTGCATAGACAGGGTACATAGACTCGTAGCAGACAAACACCCCGCACCGCACCTCGGCACCTTTCTGTGTCCGAAAATTGAGCAGTCGCGCCCCCTCTCCACGTGCCAAATCGCTAGGAAAGAAGCCGAACCCCTCACTAACCGACTTGGGCCAGTAAGCACGATACGGGATAAACTCGCCAAAGGGGACGTGCTGTTGCTTTTCCGAGTGCGCCATTTTGCCATCAGAAGTAAAGAGCAACGCCGAGTTTGTGTCCTGTCTGGTTAGCGGATCAACAAGCCGCGAACCTCCGAGTATAGCCCCTCCCGATAGCCGAGACAGCGCAAAAAGCCTGTTCCAAACCGAGTCTTGCGGAAGGTTCCCATTAGGAAATGCCGACTCTGCCCAAACGGAAAGGTCATGTCCCCCCTCTGGTAGGCTTGCCTCAATTGTCAAGCGCGTGATAGTCTCCAAAGCCTGCAAATCCAGCTCGGTACTACTGACAGTTGCGAAATTCCCCTGCATAGAGGCGACTCGAATCTTCTCTTGCGGGTCTGGAATCTGCATCCTCGTGTAACCAATAAAGGTCAGCATCACAAGCAGGAAGCCATACAGCATGACCCACCGATACCGCTGATCATCGTCCCGGTTCCACCACGCGTACCCCACCCCTCCATTCAGAAGCACCAGCAGAAAACTGAGTCCATACGCCCCTGTCACCCTCACCATCTGAAGCAGAGGCAAAAACAGAAATTGGCTATAACTCAACTGTGCCCATGGCATCGTGAGGGTTCCAAAAGTCCGGATATACTCCATCCCCGTCCACGTCACCGCCGCTATCAGAATACGCGTCCCTTGCGGAAATGGGCGAGACAGCCACCACGTGAGACCTGCCCAAACTCCGTAGTAGAGCGAAAGAATGGGTACTAGCGCGAACCATGCGATCCAGCCAATAGTGGAATGCGTATAGTCAACAATCGTTAGCCCGATCCAAAAGCACGTAATCCCCAAAAATACGAGACTAAACAGATAGGCACGCCCAAACGCCTCCCGAAATCGCCGCGCCTCCAGAACGCTTATCAGCAACGGAGCCAACGCCACCCAAGCCAACGGAAAGAGCGACGCCGGAGGGTGTGCCAACGCAAGCAGGATGCCAGCGAGTATTATGGCGCGGGGTTGTGGGATTCGCCTCCGTTTCAATCTTGCTTGCGGGGAAGGCGTGGGATCGGTTATAATAGCATCATTATTCATGTCAAAAGGTTTTACCCCATAAGCCGAAACAGGAGTCGCCTCGTATGCACAATTTCTCGAAATTCCCCTCTCTCTCCCTCCTCTGCCCTCGTGTCACCGCGCATTTGCGCCTTTGGAGCGTCATCGTTCTCCTCGCTTTCACGGGCAGTTGCGCCCAACTCCCCCCCTCCAAATCGTCACTCTCCGGCAAACGCCTTCTCGTCACGCTCCGGTTTCGCTCCCCCATCAATCCAAACTATCACTACTTCTTCTTGATCAACAATGCGGGAGACCAAAATGCGCCGGGTCCTGTCCCCGTCCTAACTGCCCCGTATGGCAACGGCTTCGCCACAGGCTCCGGTGGCGCACAGCCCGGCTTCACCGATTTTGTTCGGTTCGATAACCTACAGCCACAGGGCTACGCGCTCTATCATGTCGTGGGAGACCCCAATCGCTCGAACTTTGTCTTTGAGGGACAACCTGTCACCTCTATCGCCCCCGATTCTTCCGACCCGCGTACCGCCAACCAACTTCAGTTTGAAGTGGACCTTTCCCAAATCACCGTAGACAGCAACGGTCAGCCGCTCTTAAACTCGCAACAAACGAACCAACTCGCGACCTCAATCCGATTTCTACAAGTCAACATCATGGCAACCGACATTATCCCCCGTGATGTTACAACAACCGTCAACAAACAACTCGATTCACTCGGTGACTCTCGCTCACTGCTTGGCGCAACCAGTTTTCTTATCTTAGACGCCACCCAGATAGGGCGCGTCTATAACAATGCCGCCTTCACAGGGCAATCTATCTCGGAACCCGATACTCTGGATGTCTACAACGGCAATGACCCAACGCTCGATCTCATCGATTGGAGCATTGAGGTTCGGCAGGTAAAGTAGAAGCGTGAAACTGTCCCACAACTCGCCTTGGCGTTCCACATCTCTCTGGGTACTCTTAGGTATCTGCCTCGTTGCGTTCTTTTGGAGGCTCGGCAACGTCAGCCTCTTCGATCTCGATGAAGCCCTCTATGTGGGCAGTGCGCGTCAGATGGTACAGAGTGGTGACTACATCACCCCACGCCTCAATTCGCGCCCACCTTACGACACAAACCTGCTCACCGTCCCCTTCTTTGAGAAACCTATCCTCGTCTACTGGCTCTCTGCACTCTCCATGCGCCTCTTCGGCATCTCAGAGTTTGCGGCACGCCTGCCCGTTGCCCTTGCCGGTGTCTGTGCGGTGCTACTTCTGTTTGCAATAGGCACGCGTTGGTTTGGGAGGCGTGCAGGTTTCTTTGCAGGTCTTCTCTACGCCACCGCTCCCATGACCATCATAGATGCACGCCAAATGACAACAGACGGCTTACTCGTTCTTTGGTTCATGGGGATGATGTTCGCCTTCGCGCGTCTTCAACGCATTGGGGAACAGCAAAACGAGACCAGAAATTCGGAATGGCGTACTCTTCTCCTCTTTTGGCTCTGTTGCTCTCTCGCCATCCTGACCAAGGGGGCGATTGGAGTCCTCTTACCTGCCCTTGTTATTGGATATTACGCCTTTACTGCAAAGCACGTCACAACGCTGAAGAGTCGCCTTCTCAGCCTCTTGCAAACTCTTCAGAGGTTGCGCCCGCTCTTGGGCTTGACTCTCATGCTCCTTGTTGTCGCCCCATGGCATATCGCCGTTTCCAAAGGGGCTGAGCGCGATGCACAGGGGCGCACGTTTGTACAGGAGTACGTCGTTCGGCAACACATCGGCAGGTTTCGCGGTGGTGACACGGTCCACAACGCCCCTCTCCCCACGTATATCGCCTACTTTTTGGTGGGCTTCTTTCCGTGGGCGTGCTTCGCTCCAGTCGCTTTCAGGCGCAAACGGCTTCCTACCCAAACAGACTCCACGGAATCCGATAGCACCCGTTTTCTACTCGTTTGGTTCTGGGTGATCTTTCTGTTCTTTACAGTGGGGGCGGCAAAACTCCCAACCTACATCGTGCCAGCCTATCCGGCGGCGGCTCTTCTGTTTGGTAAGTGGCTCGACACGGCACTACAAGGTGGCTCAGATCGCGCCCTGAAACTGGGAGCCTTCGCTGCCATGCTTACCACTCTGCTTCTCGCCTTCGCCGCGAAGATCGCACCCCGTTTTGCCCCGCCACATAACCCCATTCCAGAGGCGGTTCTTCAGCTTGCACAACATATCACGCTGATTCTGGCGATAGGTTGCACTCTCGCGTGGGTCTGCTTCCTTGTCTCGAAATCCAAACCCACATTTCGAATCATTGGGATCAGCCTCTTTGGTGGAATGATGTTGACCTTTGTTCTCTTCATGGTAACAGAAGGCTATAGTCTCATCCAATCACAGGTATCGGGTCCCTATCAGCGCGTAGCACGCTCCGCGAACACATTTGGGGCGCAAGGCATACCGATTATCTATTACAACATCTCCCCACGGCGTCCCAGTATGCTCTTTTACTCTACCTACTCGCCCTATGAACGCAAAGAGGCTCCACTCTCTCCCATGCTTCTCCCCATTCTAAAAAAACGAGCAGTCGTGATTACCTCTCTCAAGTCGTACACCGAGAAACTCCTCCCAGAACTCACGCAATCTCCAAACCTCCATTGGCAACTCGTAGAACAGCAAGGGGCGGGGCGCGAAACATGGGTATTGATACGGATAGACAAGGATTAAGGGCAGGAGACGGAAAGCAAAAAACCTCGTTGGATGAGAAGTGGACAACTTCATCATACCAAACGAGGTTTTTCAACTGGATACGACGTATATAATGTACTACAAAGCACCGAGGCAAAAACCTATCGGTCGCGAGCCTCAGCCTGTCGCTTTGCGCGTTGAATCTTGCGAAGACGAGCCGCAGCCTCGCGACGTCGCTTGTCGCTTGGCTTCTCATAATGCTCGTGGGCGCGATATTCCTTCAAAATCCCACTCTCCATTGTCATCTTTTTGAACTTACGTAGAGCGGCATCAATGCTGTCACCTTGTTTGATATAGACCTGTGCCAAGTACGAACATCCTTTCCCCTAAGACATGGAACCACTGCTTGCCGCAGTGAGGCGTAATAAGACTGCTGATAGTATACCAGAACAGAGCCACGAAACCAAGACTATTTCTATAGGAAATTTCATGTTCGGCAGGAAATCTTCTGTCCTATCCCGAATTGAATCCACATACGCTACATCCGAAGTTACCTATCCAATACTCTCATAGGAGGAATAGAATATGCCTACTATTCTGGGTCGTGCAGCACTCCTCACGGAACCCGGTCAACCCGTATCTGTCGAAGATATTGAGATCGATCCCCCCGGCGCAGGGGAAGTACTCATTCGACTGGTCGCAAGCGGCGTTTGCCACACCGATCTTCATGTCAAAAACATGAGCGGTATGGGAATGAACTTCCCTATCGTTCTTGGTCATGAAGGCGCGGGATATGTGGAGCAGCTTGGCGAAGGTGTCACCAACCTCGCCATTGGAGACCCTGTTGTTATTGCCTACCGTGCCCCTTGTGAACAGTGTCCCGCCTGTCGGCGTGGCGATCCACGTCGCTGTTGGATGGCACTCCGCCCAAAACTCCGCATTCGTCGCAAAAAAGATGGACAACTCTGCTCTCAGGTTCTCCGCTGTGGCACATTCTCAACCCACACAGTGGTTCATGCCAAAGCCGCCATTAAGATGCCGAAAGAGATGCCTCTTGACAAAGCCTGCCTCATTGCGTGTGGGGTTGTCACTGGGGTTGGTGCGGTCTTTAATACCTCTCCCGTATTTCCCAGCGCAACCGTTGCGGTCATCGGTTGTGGTGGCGTCGGTTTGAGTGTTATTCAAGGCGCAAAACTTGCCCATGCCAGCAAGATCATTGCCGTGGACCTCAATCCCGCCAAACTACAATGGGCAAAGGACTTCGGAGCAACCCATGTCGTGAACGGAAGAGACGGAGATCCCGTTGCCAAAGTGCGCGAGATCGCAGACGGCGTTGGAGTCGATTTTGCCTATGAGGCGGTCGGTCTCCCCATCTGCATAGAGCAAGCCGTCAAGATGCTCTCCTACGCAGGAACAGCAACCCATATCGGTCTGCCCGACACTAATGCCTCTGTCACGCTCGATCTCTCCGATATGGATACGGGAGTCTATTGGAACAAAGCCTGCATCCGCGTCTGCCACGCGGGCGATACACTTCCCTCATTCGACTTCCCGCTCTTGGCACAACTCTATCTGCAAAAGAAACTGAACCTCGATAAGATGGTCACAAATGTGATCACTCTGAACGATGTCGAGGACGCCTTCCATGAGATGGAGACGGGTGACGTTATTCGCTCCGTAATCCACCTCTAAGCTTAACGTTAAAGGAGGGTAGGCGGGTGCTTGGCACTCTTGCCTACCCTCTCTCTTAGACCCAACTGTCAAAATTATGAATTCCCATACTCTTCCCAACAAGCGCATTCTCGCCATCATGCCCCACCCCGACGACGTGGAGATACTTTGTGCAGGGACTCTCAGTCGCCTCGTAACACTTGGCTATGAACTTCATGTAGCCACCATGACCCCCGGTGACAAAGGCTCTGCTGTCCTCACACAAGAAGAGATCGCCTCTATTCGACGCAAAGAAGCACGGGCAGGTGCGGAGCGCATTGGCGCAAAGAGTTACCGTTGCCTTGAGTTTCGTGACCTTGAGATCACTTTTGACAACGCATCGCGGTACAAGCTCGCGGGTCTCTTTCGTGATATTAGCCCCGCTATCGTATTCACCACTCCGCCAACAGACTATATGTTCGATCACGAGATAACTTCACAACTCGTCCGAGACGCCTGCTTTAACGCAGGCTGCAAAAACTACCCCGCAGAAGGAACCTCAAATCCCCTCGATTTTGTCCCCTATCTCTACTATTCCGATTCGATTGGAGGGCACGACCTGTTTGGAAACCCTGCATCCCTCCACTTCATTATAGACATTTCGGCTGAGATTGAAACCAAAACCGAGGCACTCTCCTGCCACGATAGCCAAAGGGCTTGGCTAAAAAAACAGCACGGTATGGACAACTATATCGATTCGATGCAGAATTGGAGCGCATTGCGCGGAGCACAGATCGGGGTCTCTTATGGGGAGGGGTTTCTACAACATCTTGGACACCCCCATCCTACCGACAACCCTCTCAGAGAGCTTCTGGATGCACACACCGTTGAACCCTAATTGCAAATACACAGAGGTAAACCGATGACACGCCCACTAAGCAAGATAGCCCCCGACTGGTGGGACTACACAACACTGGAACCCGAACTCCTACAGGACGCGGCACGCCTAACCGCACAAGACCTTGCCGAACTCTCGCGCCCTGGCTTCCAAGTCCGATTTCATGACACGCTCGAAGAGTTCTTTCTCGCTGAAGCACTAGAGTATATCGGCGCATGGAAGCAGGCAACCCCCGATAATCCCGTCGGAATATGCGGTCCTATCGGTCCCACAGAGCAGCTTCCACTAGTTGCCCTCCTCGTGAATGCCTTGGGGCTCAAACTCCAAAATGCCCACTTCTGGGGAATGGACGAGTGGTTTCAAGAGGGACGCGAAACGCCAAGAGAGCACCCACTCTCTTTTGAGCGTGCCGACCGAGAACTCTGCTTCGATCGTATACATCCAGAACTCGCGATGCCGGAATCGAACCTTCATTTCCCAAAGGCGAATACAGACCTCTACGAATCGACTTGGGAAACTGTGCGGTGTGCGGTCATGCAGGGCGGGCAAGGTGAGATAAAACACTGGGCGTTTAACGATCCTGTGCGACGCACTGGCGCATACAAGGACTCGCCTCCTTCACCTGCCGAGTTCCGAAAACTGGGAACCCGTGTGGTGGAACTCCACCCCCTCACCCTTGTCCAAAATGCGCGAACCTCTGGAGGAGGCAATATCCCGCTTGTTCCCACACACGCACTCACCGTAGGACCCAAGCAGACCTGGCTCGCTGAACAGGTCTCCATTTGGCATCCAGGACACCACGACAACCCTTTTGGAATGCGCCTTACTGCGCTCATGATCTCCAAAGGAATTGCCGATTCGGCGTGCCCTATGTCTTTGCTTGCCGAACACCCAAACGTCGTCTTCCACTACTATCGCGGAGCCATAGGAACCTGCGAAGCAGAAATGCACTAAGGCACTAACACAAATAACTGCTTCACAATGAACTCTCTGCTTCTCTTCCGAGCATAAATCTGTGGAGCGTTAATTTTCGTCGTTCTCTCATTGTCTGTTACCACGAATAGGAGCAAAACCATGTCGCAAATAGGAATAGGAATCGTCGGAACGGGTTGGGTCTCTGGCGAACACATCAAGTCGTACCAAAAGCACCCCGACACCCATGTCGTCGCCCTCTGTAACCGGACTCGCGCCAATGCTGAGCGTAAAGCGATAGAGGCGGGAGTCCCTGACGCCAAAATCTATGACGACTATGAAGCCATGCTCGCAGACCCGAATATTCATGCCGTCTCCATCTGCACCCCGCCCAACCAGCACTCTCACGAGGCGATTCTCGCGGCAGAAGCGGGCAAGCACATCCTCATCGAAAAATCGGTGGCGAACGATCCCAAATCGTTGGGAGCGATGTTACGCGCAGTCGAGAAAGCAAACGTCAAAACTGTTGTCAGCTTTGTGCTTCGCTGGAACCTCGAATTCCTCTGGATCAAGCGGATGTTGGCGGAGAGAGCCATAGGTGACATCTTCTATGCTGAGGTGGACTATTGGCATAATATCGGTCCCCAATATGTCCAATTTCATTGGAACAAGCACAAGCATATCGCCGGAAGCGTCCTCCTCTCCGCAGGTTGTCATGCCATTGACGCCTTGCGCTATTTCGTCGGCTCAGAGGTGAAAGAGGTCTGTGCCTATTCGAATCGCCGCAACGGTGTCTACGAATACGACACAAATCTTGTGGGAATTCTCAAGTTCGAGAACGGAGCCATTGGCAAAACCTGTGCCTCCTTCGATTGCAAAAACCCCTACCTCTTCAACATCGATCTGCTTGGAGAGAAAGGAACCATTCGCGACAATAAAATCTGGGCAACAGAGTATTTTGGAGGACAGACCGATTGGGTGAATGTCCCCACAGTTCGCCCAGATAATGGGGATGTGTCCCATCATCCTTTTGATGGCGAGATCAGCCACTTCATCGATTGCATCCAAAACGATACCGAATCCCACGTGAATCTTGCAGATGCCGCCAAGACTCATGCAATCTGCTATGCGATGGATCGAAGCGCGGAGGAGGGGCGAACAGTCTCAATCGCTGAGATTGAGGCAGAAATCGCCTCCTAAACCTGCCCGTTTTGCCCCGTTCACGAGAGCATTTGGGGGAAGAATATAGGCATAAACTTCTCTTTTCCCCATCCACACAAGGCTTTTCGTTCCCAAGCCACACGGAGGAACGCTAGTCGGAGGAGGAGCATGGCACAGCCACGAAACACACGCAGGGAGTTGCTCATGGGCATGGCGGGGGGCGCGTTGATCGTGCCACAAGCAAAAGCGGCTTGGGCTGAGGTGAACGAGTTTCTGGATACTCAGAAAGCGCGAGGTCTCATGCCAGGCGCGGCACTCGTCGTTGTACAACACAAAAAAGTCGTCTATGAGAGGTACATCGGTAACTACACGAGTCTCAAAGAGAGGCAAGTACAATTAAACGGTGAGGTGCGACACGTCTTCTTTAGTTTTTCCAAGCTCATCACTGCAACGGTGATCGCCATATTGCATCAGGAGGGGCTACTCGACTACGATAGCCCTATAAGCACCTACATACCCGAGTTTGTAGGGGGAGGAAAGGAGAAAATCACCCTTCGCCACCTCCTCACCCACTCCGCCGGCATCCCAAATGTTCCACTCGGAGGAGTAGGTACAGAAGCAGATTGGCGTTTAGCCGTCAAAACGCTCTGCGCCGCGCAAACGGAATGGGAACCAGGCTCTAAAACGGTTGACGTTTAGACAAGTGCTGAAGTCTTATTTGTCTTGTTTTTTGCCTTGTAGACGGTCTTGTATCTCGTCGCGGGGGTGACTTTCACTCCCTTTTGCCTCCCTTGCGAATAACCACGCGGTTGGGGCGGACGAGCCGGTGTACCCAA
>CAMCUQ010000082.1 GCA_945878775.1 Chthonomonas calidirosea | reverse complement strand
GTGAACAGCGGGATTATACGGTAGACTAGAGAGGACATCAGGTACTCCGGGAAGAGGATTTGTTTGGCGACTTAACTCTACCTCAGAAGTTGCCTGATGTCGTAACACACTTTTTGTCTACATACTTTTACCGGAAACTAAAGTTACAGATGCATCACCTAATGAGGAAGTTCGACACTCTCTCACTCCTCCTTTTTCTTTATCGTTGCCCGATGAGCCTTTGGTAAAAGGAAAAGTCCGGTAGTACAGTGACTGCACTATGCCAATGGGCTGAAAAGTAGAGTATACTCAAAGATGTTATGGCAGACGAGACTGTACAGGAAAACCCACCGAAACGCAAACGAGTCTCCCCCCGCCGCAATGTTGCGCCCCACTCTCTTTGGGGAAGCGTGCTGGAGTCGGTTGTCTTTTTTTCGGACACACTCACCCTCTCGGGAAGAACGCTTGCCACGATCTTCACGGGTCGATTTGCTGTCCGTGACCTCATTCAGCAAATGTCTCTCATTGGGGTGGATGCCCTCACCATTGTAGTCATTATGGCTATCACCTCCGGCTCCGTCTTCTCGCTCTACATTGCTACCCTTGCACAGAGCATCGGTTTCACCGAAGTGGTGGGCGGAACCCTCGCCTACGCCTTTATGAACGAACTAGGTCCCGTGCTAGGGGGCATCGCTTTCGCAGCACGCTCAGGGGCTGCCATTGCCGCAGAGATAGGAACCATGGTCGTCACCGAACAGGTAGACGCGCTCCGCGCCATGGCGGTATCCCCCATTCGTTACCTTGTCGTTCCCAAAGTGCTTGCCGCCGTCATCATGCTTCCCATGCTCATCATCATCACCGACGTGGTAGGGATTGGCGCAGGGATGTTCACCGCCGCCATGAATGGGATACCCACCTCCACGTTTTTGGCATCCGTCTACAAATATGCCCATGCCCGTGACCTAACAAACGGCGTGATCAAATCCGTCGTCTTTGGTTTTCTCATCGGTATCGTCGCGTGTCAGACAGGTCTCACCACAAAAGGCGGGGCAACTGGGGTTGGACGCTCGACGACCCGCTCGGTTGTGCTTTGCGTTATGATGATCACTATCGCCGACGTGTTCTTAACGACACTACTACGCCACATTCCATAAGGGATTCAAACCGCTTGATGAGTGCTATCGTTGTCAAAAACCTATCTTATTATGTCCCAGAAAAAAAGATACTCCATGACGTTAGTTTCGAGGTAGAGGCGGGCGAAATCCTCTCTATAATGGGACCCAGTGGAAGCGGCAAAACAACGCTTTTGAAACTTCTGACGGGTCTCCTCGTCCCAACGTCGGGAGAGATATGGATTGATGGTGAAAATATCGCGAATATGAGCGAAACGCAATTGGACCAAGCACGTCTCAAAATGGGGTTGGTCTTTCAATATGCGGCACTCTTCGATTCGCTGAACGTGTACGATAATATCGTCTTCAGCGTCACACGGCACAAAAAGCGAACCTCGCGCGCCGAACTCGACAACATCGTCCGGGACAGGCTCGATCAGGTAGGCTTAGGTGAAGTGGAGTGGCTCTACCCTTCTCAGCTTTCGGGTGGAATGCAAAAGCGCGTCGGCTTGGCACGTGCATTGGCGATGAATCCCGCTTTTATTTTCTATGATGAGCCAACCAGTGGGCTAGACCCCCTCTCGGCGCATAATATCGACACACTCATACAAAACACGGGCAGGAGCCTTCAAGTCACCTCTGTAGTGGTCTCCCACCACCTGCCCTCGATCTTTCGTATATCGGATAGGGTGGCGATGATCTCGGAAGGAGAACTGATCGCCATAGACCTCCCCGAACACATTCGCGACAGCAAAAACAATATCGTTCGCGCCTTTTTGGAGCCAGAACGAAGCGCACGGAACGACACGTTCTGAGAACACCAAAGGAGATACCCTTTTATGGAGATGAAAGCACTACTGAAGGTCGGAGCCTTTCTTACAGTGGGCATTGCAATCTTCCTCGGTCTGTACCAGTACCTAGGACACTCTCAAAGAAACACCTACCCTGTAAAAGTTATTTTTAAGGACGCACACGGGCTGGTGAAGCAAAGCGTTGTGCGAATGCAAGGAGTTGTCATTGGTGAGGTGACAAGTATCGAGATGAAAACGGATCGCCTCACGGAGAATGGAGAGTTCCCTAGCCCCATCATCATACTGGCGATTCAAAAGGAGTACCGTATTCCTGACGATAGCTTTGTGAAAGTAAACTCAGGGCTTCTGATAACAACTCCACAAATCGAGATCGTTCCGGGCAAGTCCCACACAATGCTGGCACAACAAGGCAATGCCGCGCTAAAGAGTGTCGAGTCTGGAGGTGCGCTTGCCTCCATCAGTCCAGAATTGAACGAAGCGGTACAACACCTAAATACGACATTTTCTAGCCTGTCCAAACGGCTCGATTCCTCGTACACCAAGATCGATAAACTCCTCGATCAGACGAGTACGCTGCTCAAAGCAGGGAGCGACACTATTGGAACGGCGAAAAGCCTGATCAGTGACCCCCAAGTACGCACCAAACTGATTCAGACACTCAGTAACTTTGAGCAGACCTCGGTGGAGGCACGCATTGCCGCAAAACAGCTTCGCACTCAGTTTGGCGGAATTCTCTCAAGTAGCTCAGGCACTATAGATGAACTAAAAGAATCGATGCTCAATCTCTTTGACCGCCTTGATACCACTTTGGACGACACGAATGCCGTCGTCAAGAAGGTGACAGACCAGGTCACAGACCCGCGCCTGCAACAGTCCTTGCAAGAGACCGTAGAGCTAGCCCGAACGACCCTAGCGCGATTCAATCAACTCGCCTCCGATATGCACCAGTTTTTGGGCGATCCTCAGCTACAAGGAGACCTCAAGCAGACGCTCACCAACCTGAAAAACGCCACAGCGCAGGGGGAAGAGGCAGTAGGCAAAGTAAACAACTTGCTTGGCAAGGCTTCTAAAGGCAACCTCGGTCAGATATTTCAAGGCAAACTTCCCAAAGTGGAACTTCTGACTAATCTTTCGGAACAGATAGACCCAGACCGCTTCCGTGTGGATATGGAGGCACGCTTGGGATTTGGAAAGGACTCTCTTGCAAACGTTGGATTGTTCGATCTCGGTCAGGATACCCGCCTTATTCTGCAAGGTGGGCGGTATCTCACAGATAGTATGCTCGTGCGCTACGGACTGTATGCCTCCAAAATCGGTATCGGAGCCGAGTACCAATTAAGCCCAAATGTACAATTTCGGGGCGATCTTTACGATACTTTGCATCCACGCCTTGACTTCAGAACCCTTTTCAGGGTAAATAAGAACGCTTCCATTTGGGTAGGAGCCGATGGCTTGGGGCGTAGCCCTTCGCCTCGTTTCGGAATTCAGTTTCACTATTAAATTCTGTCATGCAAAGAGGATGGCTTGAGACGCGCTTGATCAAAGGTGCGCTCGCCAGCCGCTTGCATTTCGAATAATGCTGCTTAGGAGAGTGCCTTTTCCATGAAAGTTATTTTAACGCGTGATGTCCCCAAGGTCGGACAGAACGGCGAAATCATTGTTGTTGCCAACGGTTACGCCCGAAACTACCTTTTCCCCCGCCAACTGGCTGTCCTCGCTAAAGGCGCAGCGCTGAAGCAATACTCAGCGCGTTTGGAGCGCGAAAAGCAGAAGGCAGTATCTCAGCTAAGCACTGCTCAACAACAGGGTGAGCAGATTCGCGACAAGCAGTACCAGATTGTTGGTAAAGCCACTGCCCACTCTACCCGCCTCTACGGTTCAGTGACAGAAGCTGATATTGCCGAAGCGATCAAAAAGGCTGTGGGTATTACCGTAGACAAGCGACGCATTAGCCACATAGACCCCATCAAGGTTACTGGTAGCGTCTCCCTCACGCTTCGCCTTCATCCCGATGTGGTCGTTCCCTTCTCGATAGATGTTGTCACAGAAGAGATTCTTGCCGCTCGTCAGCGCGTCGCGGAGTTGGAAGCTGCACAAGCAGCAGTGTTGGCAGCTCAAGCCGAGGCTGCCGCTGCCCCCGTCGCCTAGACAATTTGCCCCTCTAAAGTGCCCTCCTTCTGAGGTAGTGGCACTTTGGAGCGATCTTCGTGGTGTTTTTCGAAGGGTGTTCATCTCACACACCGTTCCAATACGTACTGTTCAGAGGGGGTTTCTCCCCTTTGAATGTCTCCTTTTGTGGTTACACTGCTGTAGCCTTTTCTCTTCCACACGCCAGCCAATCTTTTTCGCCAACCTAGACACTCCACATTAGAGGGCATTCTCATGGCAGATAATTTTATGCCGATGGATCGCATTCCACCGCAGAACCTAGAGGCGGAACAAGCCGTGCTAGGTTCCATGCTGATCGAACGCACCGCCGTAGAACGCGCCGCCGAAATTCTCAAGCCAGATGACTTCTATCGGGAACCGCACCGTTATATTTTTGAGGCGGTGCTTGCGCTTGCCGAACGTGATGAAGCCGTTGATCTCATCACCGTCATAGAAGAGCTACGGCGCAGAAACCGCTTTGAGAACGTTGGACAGGATACCTACCTCTATCAACTGATGGAGGCTCCCTCTACCGCCGCAAATGTCGAATACTATGCCAAGCTGGTGGAAGAGAAGGCTATCCTGCGTCGGCTCTTGGAGGCAGGAACCCAGATTCAAGGGCTTGCCTACTCTGATTATGAAAACATCGACGAGGTGGTAGACAAGGCGGAGCGTACCGTTTTCGAGGTAGGACAAAGGCGAGTAAAACAGTTTTTCCACCCTCTTCGCCCACTTTTGGATGCAGAACTAGACAGAATTGAAAAGCGCTATGAGAATCAGGGAATGACGACGGGACGCCAAACTCCGTTTAGTAACCTGAACTGGATGACCGCAGGCTTACAACCCGGCGATCTTGTGATCATCGCGGCACGTCCTTCGATGGGAAAGACGGCACTGACTATCCAATTAGGGCAGTATATCGCCATGCGTGAGAAACTTCCTGTTGCCATTTTCAGCCTTGAAATGTCTAAAGAACAGCTAGTGACTCGTATGATCTGCTCTGAGGCAAAAGTGGATGCTCACCGCTTGAGAACGGGTCAGTTGGTTGGAGATGACTGGCGACACGTTGGAGAGGGCATTAGTCGACTGGCAGACGCGCCCATCTACATCGACGATACGCCGGATGTCTCGGTTTTGGAGATGCGAGCGAAGTGCCGTCGGCTTCGTGCAGAACACGATAAAGACTTGGGACTGATCATCATCGACTATTTGCAGTTGATGCGCTCCCACAAACGCACAGAAAACCGAAACCAAGAGATTTCCGAAATTGCACGGGGATGTAAATCGCTCGCGCGTGAACTCAATGTCCCCGTCGTTGCGCTCTCTCAGCTCTCCCGCGCCGTGGAACAACGCCCGGATAAACGCCCGATGCTCTCCGATTTGCGAGAATCGGGTAGTATAGAAGCAGAAGCCGATGTCGTTATGTTTATCTATCGCGAAGCCTACTATAAGCAGAAAGAGGCTCTGCAAGAAGACCAAGAGCAACGCGGGCAGAACGACCCCATTGAAGAGGCAGAACTGATCATCTCAAAACAGCGCAATGGTCCCACAGGGAAGGTCGTTGTTGGGTTCATACCCGAGTTTGCTCGATTTGAAGAGATAGACCGCCGTCACTCCTCCTTAGACGAGTAACGGATGAGATGGCAAAGAAGGAGACCAGAATCGTATGCGAATACTCGTAATAGGAGGGGGTGGACGCGAACACGCTCTGGTATGGAAGATCGCTCAAAGCCCACTCGTTAACACGCTCTATTGCGCCCCGGGAAATGCTGGCATTGCAGAATATGCCGAGTGTGTCCCGATTAAAGTCACCGACATCGATGCTCTGGCTCGTTTTGCAGAGGAGCACTCCATCGATCTTACCGTCGTGGGTCCCGAAGCTCCCCTAACGGCAGGGATTGTGGATAAATTCGAGAGCATGGGTATGAGGATAGTAGGTCCCTCCGCCTCACCTGCCCAGTTGGAGGGGAGCAAAATCTTCTCAAAACGCCTCATGCAGACCTACGGAATCCCTACCGCCGAATTTCACATATGTGAGAACCAAGAAGATGCAGAACTGTTTCTTCACCGTTTTTATGCCCAGCACCCACCCCATACCCCTATCGTGATTAAAGCAGATGGGCTTGCTGCCGGCAAAGGCGTCATTGTTGCCCAAAATAGAGAAGAGGCACACGCCTCTATCCGCGCCATGATGTTCGATCAAGTATTTGGAGAGGCGGGAAGCAAGGTGGTCATAGAGGAGTGCCTCTTCGGAGAAGAAGCCTCTATTATCGCTATCACCGACGGCTTTGATGTCGTTCCGCTCGTTCCCACACAAGACCATAAACGGATAGGAGAAGGCGATACAGGTCTCAATACCGGTGGTATGGGAGCCTACTCACCCGTTCCTTGTGCCCCATCAGAGATCGTTGAGGAGGTCTTGGAGCGCATATTGCGCCCTGCCATCCGTGCAATCGCCGATTTGGGCATCCCCTACCGTGGCTTTCTGTATGCAGGCATTATGCTTACGGAGACAGGCGTTAAGACGATAGAGTTCAACTGCCGCCTTGGTGATCCAGAAACACAGGTCATTCTGCCCTTGCTAGAGAGCGACATCGTCCCCCTCTTGTTGGCAGTTACGGATTGTACACTCGCGCAAGTACCCATTCGGTGGCATAACTATGCAGCAGCCACAGTCGTTGCCGCTTCGGGAGGCTACCCCGGTGACTATGAGACGGGTAAAGTAATTACAGGCTTAGATAAGGTCCACGAAGAGCAGAACTGCGTCGCCTTTCACTCTGGAACACGTCTTGAAGAGGGGCAGATCGTCACGAATGGGGGGCGTGTGCTCAGCGTGACAGGGATCGGAGCCTCGATTATGGATGCAGTGGCAAACGCCTATATTGGCATGAGTCATATCCAATTTGAAGGTATCTACTATCGGGGTGACATCGCTTCCCGTGCTTTGCGTAGTTCACAATAGTGTTTAGGGAGGCGGCGGGTTTCGCCCCCTCCCTATTCTTAGTCCCTCAGAAAGTGGAGGCGATAGAAAGCCTCCCAGAGCGAAATATCCATGCGCTGTTTGTACCGTAATAAGAGTCTCTTCAGTCTCATTGTCACCTTTTGCCTCTGTGCCCTCTCCACAGGTTTGGTGCAGAGTGACACCCTCCCTCTCTATCCTACCCTCATCACACCAGGCAGCGCAGACGAACTTACCTATCTGAGCAAAGATATCGGAACAGATGTGGTGAAGGGGGCGCGACACGCCGAACTAAACAGTTTTTGTAGCTACTCCTTTCCTTGCCTACCGGGGGCACGTTGTCGCCTCTGGATTACTCTTGAAGACGATAAGCTCCCCTCAAGACCCAATATCTCCGTCTCTCAGCCCGATCTGAAGCCACTTCCCTATCTCTCTCAAACAGAACCCAACGGCGTCATCATGATAACGTGGACAGTGCCCTTCAAATGGGTATTGGGAGATAAGATCAATGTCACAATCGGTGCAAAAACTGCCCCTTACTCCATAAAGTTGATCCGCTTCCAACAGCAAGAGGGGGATGCCACAGGAAACGGTATTGGGGACAGTGTAGAGCAGTTGCTCCGTTTTGGCTATCCTGCAAATACCTCGATCACGGTCAACCGCCCCCCACAGATTCCCTATACGATCACACAGACACCGCGCCCACCCTCTCCTGATCTCGATATTCAGACCGATGCCCTCTTTGCCTATACCACCTCTTTCGAAACCATTCAAGCTTGGAAAGAGCGGAAGGTGACGGTCTGGACTATGGGAGGCTCACGAGATGGCAAAGTCTATGCGACACAAAACCCCGGCGAAGTTCAGACGGATAAGATCGGAAGCCCTATCACTATTGAGGGCAGTTTCTACCTAAGCCCCACCCGTAATAGGCTAACTATTGAGGGCAAGTACTACCGTGATGCCCTCATTGCAGGCAGTGAAGGGGTCTGTCCAGAGGAACCCGAATATTGGCTTCGAGGAGGCTATGAATCGGTCTTTAAGGAAGCCTGGCAAAAAGAGTATAACACCCCGTGGGAACCACCCCACCAAAGCCTTGATGCACGTTGGAGGACAGGACGCCTGATGGCGAAGCTCCAAACGAACCATATTGATACGATTCTGCGGGAAGCCAAAGGACAGAAACCTTCGCTCCGTGGTCTGGTCGCGCTCCATAGCCCGATCAACTATGCTCAGTGGGGCATAGTTTCGCCTCAGTTTGCTATCACATCTCTCTCAAACGTTCAAGAGGTGATCGGGCAAGTCTGGACTGGAACCTCTCGCTCACCTGTTCGCTATGCAGGGCTTCGGAAGGATCACAACTTTGCCCTTGCCTATCTGGAATACTCCTCACTGTATCATCTGATGCGGGAAACTGGCAAGCGTCTCTGGTTCCTGATGGACCCGTTGGAAGATAATCTGAACCTTTCCCATGAGGACTATAAGAATCACTATGAAGAGACACTCGTAGCCTCTTTGCTCTTTCCCGCAGTGAACTCCTACGAAGTGATGCCGTGGCCCGAACGCGTTTTTGGACGTATTCCCGCGCCCTATGCCACGGAGATTCAGAGTGTGATGGCGGCTCTGCAAGAGATGCACAACCAAACAGAGGCAAAAGGCAATGTGATAGACAATGACACTATCGGGGTCTTTGTCTCAGACAGTATGCAGTGGCAACGTGCGGAACCTGCAAAGAGCGACTTCGACGGGCTTTGGGGGCTAACACTCCCCCTCATTCAGCACGGAGTCCCCGTACAAATTCCGTCTTTGGATAGGGCTACCACCGCTGACTACCTCAAGCCGTTCAAAACCCTTCTGCTCTCCTACGACTACCAAAAGCCACTTTCGGCAGAAGTACACACAACACTGGCAAACTGGGTTCGTGGCGGAGGAAGTCTGCTCTTTTTTGGGGGGGCAGACCCCTACAACGCCGTACAGGATGGCTGGTGGACTCAGAAGGGACACAAGGCGGCTCAGGATGACCTTTGGGGGCAGTTGGGTATCCCTGCTGGAGCGAGCAAGACGAGTCTCACAGGGCAGACCGAAGCGCAGTATCATTTTGTAGAATTGGAACGAGGCAATGGAGCCGAGCATGAGTTAAAAAACCGCAGGCGATACTCCTACGACATCTCGTCCTATGTGAAGGAGACAGGAAGCGTCGCATTTCGGTTCAACGATGTGACTCCGCAAGACGGTTGGGGGGGACTCGTTTCGTCGTTCGAAATCAAGGTGGGGGGGAAATCCGCGCTTCAGTTTCGCGCTGGCACGGAATTGGAGAGCCGTTTTCTGATCTTCGATCACAACAGCCACTTCAATGGACAAGGGCGTTTTGCGGATGGAGCCTCCTCTTGGGTGTATCAAATAGATGGACTGCCTCGTGACAAGCAGATAACAGTCCATGTAGAGATGGGGAACGGTTTTCTCTTTGCGGTCTCACCTGCCAAACCAGATGCCAGTCGGGTATTGCAAGCCTCAAAAGTGGCAGGAGATTTGGGGCGTCAATTCCCTCGTTTCCGCATTCCTCCTGCCTATCCAGTGACCTATTATCCCGCCTTTCCTCCTCGCACCAGCCTCGAAGTTTCTAAAAAGAGCGTGGAGGAGGCAGAGCGGCTTCCTACTGGGTTCTACGCCTTCAAGGACGAGGGAATCCCGATCTGGAAGCAGAGCGTGGGCAAAGGAACGGTGGTCTATGTGGGCATTGCGCCGGGCTATTTCTCAAATAGTGGGCGGAGTGGCTCTCTGCTTCGTAATATCGTGGAGTATGCCCAACAGCGTTCTGGGGCAGCCTATAACGAAGCCAACGCCCTGCGCTTACGGCGTGGCAAGTATCTGGTTGTGCGTAGTCTCGGCGATCCAGAACCAATAGAGGGGCGTATGGTCGATCTTCTCTCCCCCACTCTCGCCGTCACAAATGATCGCACTTTGCCCGCAAACTCTGTGGGCTTGTATGCCGATCTCCCTTCGGGTTCGATACCGCGAATTGCCCACATTGCCGGACGGATTCAGGCAAGCGTAGAACGCCCCGATGGAACCGCGTTCTTTGTGCGAGGGGTGAAGGACACATTTGGTGTAGCACGACTTTGGAGCGGAAACCGAAGCCTGTCGGGAGCAAGAGGGTCTGATCGCTTAGGGAATTCTATCAGTGTGGAGACTTTTGTCGATGGCTCTACAGTTCTGCTTCGGTATCCGAATCATCCCGATGGGGTCGTCATTCGTGTGGGCTGGTCGGGTACTCTCTAGCGCATTCCACGATTAGTATAGTGTGAGCAGGATTCCTTTCCTCCCAGTTGGTGAAAAAATGCACGAACGGGGGTACAATAGAGAAGTAAGTCCGCAATGTGTTGAGGTACCCAGAAATGACACCCAGTCGTGTAGCGCGATACGCTTGGTTCGTGCTGTTCTATAATTTTGCAGTAATTGTTTGGGGAGCGTTTGTACGCGCCTCGAAGTCTGGTGACGGCTGTGGAAACCACTGGCCCCTCTGCGATGGTCAATTACTTCCTGCCCCTCAGAAAATAACGACCGTCATCGAGTTTACGCACCGTGTCATGACAGGCATTGACGGGTTGCTGATCCTCGCGCTTGCAATCGTCGTTTTTCGTGCTTTTCCGCGTGGGCATCGAGTACGCTATGGGATTCTGCTCACCATCTTCTTCACCTTCACCGAGTCTATGATCGGGCGATTACTTGTAAAAAAAGGATTGGTCGTCGATAACGCCTCTGTGGATCGGGCAATATGGCTTGCCGGGCATCTGGTCAACACTTTCTTTCTCCTCGCCTCGCTCACCGTTACTGCCCTCTGGAGTTCTGGCGTGCGCTCTTTGCGTCTGAAAGGTCAAGGAGCCATTGGATGGGCACTGGGCTTCGCCCTCTTTTGCCTTATCGCCTTAGGGGTTAGTGGCGCAGTAACCGCTCTCGGTGACACACTTTTCCCGGTTCGTAGCACCTATGAAGCCTTTGCAGGAGCCATGGACTCGAAGGCGCATTTTCTGGTTCGCCTACGCATGGTACACCCTTTTCTTGCCGTGAGTGTGGGTCTTTATCTTTTACTGATAGCGGGCTTGGTAAGCCACTTGCGCCCCTCTCTCCTCGTCCAGAAATATGCGCGTTATATGGGGGTGCTGTTTGCAAGTGAGCTTTCCATTGGGCTGATCAACAAAGCCCTTCACGCGCCGATAAGCCTTCAACTAATTCACCTGCTTTTTGCCGATGCACTCTGGGTTACGACTCTTTTATTGGTCACCTCCGCCCTAGCCGAGGATGTTCCTCTCGCAGAGTTGGCAGGAGTTGGAAATCCCGACGCGACCCCACACATTGCACTCGCACCTGCCACATGGAAGGACTACATTGTCCTCACCAAGCCTCGCGTCATAAGCCTACTGCTCTTCACCACCCTCACTGCAATGTTTATCGCACAGAGTGCAGAGCATAGAGTAACCCCCTTGCTCTTTCTTATGGTGACCATCGCGGGCTATCTCATGCCGGGTGCCGCGAACGCCATCAATATGGTTATCGACCGTGACATCGACGGGCGCATGGCACGAACAGCAGAGCGTCCCACCGTCACCCAAACCATCTCTTCACGGGATGCGCTTTTCTTTGCGTTTGGACTAGCGTTCCTCTCGTTCGCAATGCTATGGTCTTTTGCCAATCTGCTCACTGCCATGCTTGCCTTTGCGGGTCTTGTGTTTTATGTACTCGTCTATACGCTCTTGCTTAAGCGCAGAACGTGGCATAATATTGTCATTGGAGGGGCGGCGGGCGCGTTTCCTCCGCTCGTCGGTTGGGCAGCCGTAACGAATGAGCTCACCCCCTTAGCATGGTATCTTTTTGCCATTATCTTTGTCTGGACTCCCGTCCATTTCTGGGCATTGGCACTGCTCTTGAAAGACGACTACACCAATGCCGGTATCCCCATGCTTCCCTCCGTTTTGGGAGAGCGTGTCACTGTAGTTCAGATCGGACTCTATGCTATTCTGACAGCGATCATCTCGATAATGCCCTTCCTGCAAAAACAGGTAGGCGGTCTCTACCTCGTTTCTGCTATCGTGCTAAACCTAATCCTCCTTCTGCGTAGTCTTCAACTCTACAGGGTTGTGGATCGTCCTCGCGCCTCCTCTCTCTTTCACTATTCCATGATCTACCTCGCCTTGCTGTTCCTCTTTATGGCGATAGACCACTCCCTTCACCTCTAAACTCCCTCCTTTTGCTTCATTTTTTGCACACGCAGGAGAGATAATACAATACTCCCCTACAACAGAGCTTACAACGCTCTATAGAAGAAGCTTTCAGATGCAGAGAGAATGGTCATTTTTAACACAATCGCTTCACCTCGATTAGGGTAGGATTCTGAGTTATTGGGGTACAATGATACTCACACAATAACCCAAAAATGGAAAGGAGTGTTCCCTCGTGTCACAATTTGAACAAGTACCATACATCGATACCACATTTGCCGACACAGAATTCGCAGAAAACCCAGCACCTCGCTGTCCAGTCATATTATTACTTGATACGTCAGGCTCCATGAGTGGTAATCCGATTCGAGAGTTGAATCAGGGACTAATCTCCTTTAAAGAGGAGATTATGAATGATAGTATGGCTCGTAAACGTGTCGAGGTGGCTGTTATTCATTTTGGACCAGTC
>CAMCUQ010000081.1 GCA_945878775.1 Chthonomonas calidirosea | reverse complement strand
GGGGTTCCGAGCGCATCAAGACGGATATTTCCAACGTCAGTTTTGATGGAGGCAACCAAGCAGCAACTTTGGCTTTTGACCTTGTAGTGAACAATGGGATCGGGGATATGACTTCGGAAAACTACAGGGGGCGCATTACGCTCTTCTTGAGGCGGGTTGAGGTTCCCCGCTTTGGAGGAGTCCTGAAGTCGTTTGAGTGGCGCATTGTGAAGGCAGAGACCACGGGACCCAACCTCACCAGTTTTGGAGATTACTGACTCGAATGCCAGAAACAAGCCTCTCTCCAAACTTGAAAGCAAGAGAAGCAGGGGGAACGCGCCCTCCTGCTTCTCTTTTGCCTTGGCTCTTGGGAGGTGCAGTCTTCGTTTTGGCAGGTGTGTTTGGGGTATTAAACCATCTCTTTGCGGAGGCTCCGCACGCGGATGTAGTTCTAGCGGGGTTTGCAACAAGTCTCACAGGGCGCACTTTCGCACAAAAGCACAACGCGCAACTGGCGGCGCAGGCTCTACACGGCAAAGTGATTCCACCGGGAGGCACATTTTCTTTCAATAAATGTGTAAAGAGCTGGACGTGGGATAGAGGCTACCTCAAAGCACCTGTGAGCTACAATGGCGACCTGGTTCGCGCCTACGGAGGGGGAGTTTGCCAAACCTCTACCACTCTTTACAATGTGGCTCTTTTGGCAGGGTTACCCATCTTAGAGCGTCATCACCACGTTTTTGCACCCTCCTACATCCCTCCGGGGCGCGATGCAGCCGTCGCTCAATACGATATCGATCTCCGTTTCAGAAATCCCTATCGCTGGAACATCACTCTACAAGCCAGTGCGACAGGGAGTCGTATTGAGGTTCGCATTCTTGGGCAAGAGAGCCCTCCCCTCGCAGTTCGCCTCGATTCCGAAGTTCTCTCCACCACCACTCCCAACCGACTGACGCGGGAGGTCTCCTGGCGCTCCTCTCCACGCACACGGGTCTTTGTACGAAACCCCGGAGCGGTCGGCTATCGCGTTGTCACGTATCGCTCTTTTGTTGGAAATGGAAGCGAACAGAAGCGGGAACGGCTTTCCGATGACACTTACCCCTCGATGGATCGCATTGTACAGATGAATACCGAAGAGGTTCCAAGTCCATAACCGATTGTGCAAAAACAAAAAAGGTGGCTTCTCACTCGATATAATGGAGTGAGAAGCCACCTTTTACTTACTCAGTTCGCGTTAAATCACCCCTCCAAAAGCAGCTGCTCTGGGTCTTCCAAGAGATCACGGACAGTCACCAAGAAGCGCACTGCATCCCCTCCATCCACGATGCGATGATCGTAGGAGAGAGCAATGTACATAATGGGACGAATGACGATTTCTCCATTCACCACGACGGGGCGCTCTTGAATACGGTGCATCCCCAAGATACCCACTTGAGGATAGCTGAGGATCGGTGTGGAGAGCAAAGAGCCGTAAACTCCCCCATTTGTGATCGTGAAGGTTCCTCCTTGCAACTCGTCAATGCCTAGTTTATTGGAACGCGCACGTGTGGCAAGATCGACAATATTTTGCTCTATCTTCGCGAAGGACTTCTTATCTGCATCGCGCAAAACAGGAACAACAAGCCCCTCTGGAACCCCTACCGCGATCCCAATATCGTAGAAATGCTTGATGAGAAAATCATCCCCATCGATCTCCGCGTTGAGAAGTGGGAACTGCTTGAGCGCACTCACGACCGCTTTTGTGAAGAACGACATGAAACCGAGATTGACTCCATGCTTCTCCTTGAAAGCGTCTTTACGTCGTTTGCGAATATCCATGACTGCACTGAGATCAACCTCGTTAAAGGTAGTCAGCATCGCTGCCGTGTGCTGTGCCTTGATGAGATTCGCGGCAATAGCACGACGACGGCGCGACATTGCCACGCGCTCCACACGCGAGTCCAGCGTTACAGGGGCGGATTTCGCAGGTGCAGAGGGTGGTGGTGGCATAGTCACGGACGCGGGTTTTGGGGCAGGGATAACGACTTGGGCAGCGATATGTGCCTCCACGTCCTCTTTCATGACTCTACCGCCGGTGCCTGTCCCTTTAACTTGATCGAGATTGACGCCATTTGCTTGAGCCACCCGCTCTGCAACAGGGGTTGCATGAAGCTTGGCGCGGTCCTCGGTTGCAGGTGCGCTCGCGGACACAGGTTCTAGGGCTGCCACGACAGGCGCGGCTCCCACCTCCGATACCACCGCCAAAACGTCGTTAATAGTCACGATCTCGCCCACCTGCCTCACGATCTGGGTCAGTACCCCCGCGAGAACAGAGGGAACCTCGACATTGACCTTATCGGTCTCCAACTCGACGAGGGCTTCATCCAAGCGAACGGTATCGCCAACCTGCTTAAGCCAGCGCCCGATGGTCGCCTCTACGACCGACTCCCCCAACTGAGGAACCCGGATTTCTGTTGCCATCTTTTCGATCTACTCCCTTTCCATATGTGCCTTGCAGGGTCTCTAGCACAAGGAACTATCTTGCTTGCGAAACGGTCTTACGTGTGTGCTTCAATTCTGGAACATTGGCGAAGGCTTCCTGCAAGATACGCTCTTGCTCCAGAGAATACTGATAGGTAGAGCCTTCGGCAGTGCTAGCAGCATAGGGACGCCCTAAATAGCGGGGTTCTGTCTGCCAACCAATCGCGTTCGGGCTTCTTAGAGGGCGCACCACAAACCGCCATGCCCCCATGTTACGTGGCTCCTCTTGCACCCAAATGATCTCTTCCAAATTTGGGTACCCCTGTACAATCTCCCGTAGATGTGCCGTGGGGAATGGATAGATGCGCTCTAGGCGCACCACCGCCACGCGCGGGTTTTTCTCATATTCGGCGTATTTGCGGAGATCAACGGAGACTCTACCACTACAGAGCAGCAGGCGAGTGATCTCTTCTGGGTTCTGACGGGCACGCGCATCGTCTAAGACAGACTTAAAAGAACCCGTCACCAAATCCTCTAAGGAGGAGGAGGCGAGTGGCTCTCGAAGCAGCGACTTAGGGGTAAAGACGATCAAGGGACGTGGGTTTGTCTCAAGGCGCGACGCCTGCAAGCGAAGAAGGTGAAAATACTGGGATGCAGTCGTACAGTTCACCACGCGTATGTTGTCGGTTGCCGCGAGTTGTAAAAATCGCTCCATGCGGGCACTAGAGTGTTCGGGACCCTGTCCTTCATAACCATGTGGCAGTAGCAAAACAATGGAGGGAGTCTGTCCCCATTTGGCATTCCCTGATACAAGGAACTGATCAATAATGATCTGCGCTCCATTGCCAAAATCCCCAAACTGTGCCTCCCAAAGAACAAGCACGCCGGGCGCGTGCATACTGTAGCCGTATTCAAAACCCAGAACCGCATTCTCAGAGAGTGGGCTGTTGTAGACGGCATAGGAGGCGCTGGCAGGCGCAATGTACTGCAACGGAATGTGCCTATTTCCTGTGAGACGATCATGCACTACCGCATTACGATGTCCGAATGTACCCCGTTCACTATCCTGACCACTCAGGCGAATGGGCGTTCCGTCGGCAAGAATGGAGGCAAAGGCGAGCGCCTCTGCATGTCCCCAATCGATGCCATTCGGCTTTGCAATCCCGTCCCTTCGTTTCTGGAAGACACCACGCTCCAAGCGATCATGGAGAGTGAAGCCTTCAGGGAACGTGAGGAGGGCATCATTGAGCGCGACAAGAGTCTCCTCAGGGACTCCTGTCTCGATCTTCTGTTCTTTTAGGCGGGAAGTCTGAAGATTGCCGGGGGTTGAGGGTTGTGCGGGAAGAACACGTGCCGCTTGGAGTCGCTCCTCTACACGGCTCACCATCGCATCTGCTGCCTCTTGGGTTATGATCCGTTTGTCGATCAGTTTTTGTGCCCAGAGATCGCGGAGGCGCGGTTGTGCCTCAATCATGGAGTACATCTGTGGCTGAGTGAAAGCGGGTTCATCCCCTTCGTTATGCCCATAACGGCGATAACCCACAAGATCGATCAAGAAGTCTTTGTGGAACTTCTCACGGTACTCGTGTGCCATGAGGGTAACGGCGATAGCCGCGATAGGATCATCGGCATTGACATGAACGATGGGTATCTCAAACCCTTTCGCAAGATCACCTGCGTAGAGGGTTGAGCGGCTTTCAAACGGCTCTGCCGTAAAACCGATCTGGTTATTGGCGATAATGTGAATCGTTCCGCCCGTGTTGTACCCTGGCAGGCGCGAAAGGTTCAGCGTCTCTGCAACAACCCCCTGACCGGGGAAGGCGGCATCCCCATGAATGAGGACGGGAAGAGCGTATTTGGGGTTTTGTACCGGCTCGCCCCGCAAAGTGCGCTCATCTTGTGCAGCGCGGGCGCGTCCTTCAACCACAGGATTGACGGCTTCCAAGTGGCTGGGGTTGGGGACTAGCGTAATCCTGACCTGATGCCCATTATTGGCGTCATGGATCTTCTCCCAACCAAGATGGTATTTCACATCGCCGGAATGGTCTGTCGGCTCCGAATAGAACTCTCTCACCTCGTCGGGAGTCAGCTTTTTGAAGCCCGCAAGAACCGCCTCGTAGGGTTTGCCCATGACGTGCGCCAGAACGTTCAGGCGTCCCCTGTGCGCCATTCCAAGAACGACCTCTTGCGTTCCAACTTCGGCGGCACACTCCACAAGAGTGTTCAGCATGGGAATCATGATATCGGTTCCCTCAATGGAAAACCGTTTTTGTCCCACGAAGGCTTTGTGAATGAACCGTTCGAAGGTATCTACTTCCGTGAGGCGTTCCAGGAGCCAGACCATTCTCTCCGTTCCAATGCGGAAGAACTTTCGGGTTTCGATCACCTCATAGAGCCATTCACGCTCTTCCGAAACCTGCACATGATCTGTTTCGTACCCGACGGTATTGCAGTAGACGCTACGGAGTTGAGTAAGAGCCTCTAGCGCGTTGACCGCACCTTCGGAGAGGGGTCCCCCAATGATATTTGGGGGCAGAATGGCGAGATCGTGCGCGACAAGATCGTGCGTAGCAAGTTCGAGGTCGGGGTCTCCGGGTGGCTCTGAGCCTAGTGGATCGATATGAGCAGCCTTGTGCCCTGTCTCTCGAATCATGCGTCGGAGGCGTGCGGCTCCTACAATCCGTTTGACCCACTCTTCCGTGAGCGCAAAAGTCTCCGGTTGCGCGAGCGTCGGTGCTGGCGCAGAGGAGAGATGAGGTTCGGAGGTTATAGAAAATTCTGGTGTAGCGCGTAGGGTCTCAATTTCGGTGCTATTTTGCTGGAAGAAAGCCCGTGTGGAGGCATCAACCGAGTTCGGGTCTGTGAGGTAATCCTCATAGAGCTCCAGAAGGTAGCCCGTGTTAGGACCGAAAAGTTGATGTATGTCACTCATCGTTCTGGTTGCGTTCTATAGGTTTTGATTAGTGTACCAAATGGATACCTACAGAGAGGTCTATTTGGTGGGTGAGAGTTCCGAAGGAAAGGCGGTCTTATGCAAGACCGCCTTTTGTGGAAAATCAGAGCAAGCTAAGCTGGTTCAGGGCGCAGGCGCGTCTGAATAGTCTGTGTCTCTGGCTCGGTAGGAAGCTGAATACTAGGAGTAGTGGGCGGAACTGTCGGAGGCTTGAGAGTCCCCTGCCGAATATCTTCCGCCGTCGCAGTGCCATGCAGGAGTGCTAGGAACTCCTCACTGGTAAGCGTCTCTTTCTCAAGAAGCACCGCTGCGATATAATCCATCTGCTCTTTATGCTCAAACAGAATACTTCGCGCCCGCTCATAGGCTCCATCGATGATAGCGCGAACCTCTTCGTCAATCGCCTTCGCTATCTCTTCGCTGTAGTCACGATCCTCCATCAGATCACGTCCCAAGAAGGGGTTGCCATGGCGTCTTCCAAGGCGTACCATTCCAAGGCGATCACTCATGCCGTAGTCGCAAACCATCGCTCTTGCCACATCGGTTGCCCGATCCAGATCGTTGGAAGCTCCTGTGGTCACATCGCCAAAGACAAGTTCTTCTGCGATACGTCCCCCCAAGAGTGAGGCGATGTCGTTGAGCATATCTTGCCGTGTGTGCAGAGTCTCTTCCCGTGGAAGATACCACGTCACACCGCCCGCCATACCGCGCGGCACAATGGTTATTTTGTACACAGCGTCCGAGTTTGGCAAGAAGGCAGAGACGATAGCGTGTCCCAATTCATGGTACGCAACAACCTTTAGCACTCTTTGGGAGTTCATTCGGGTTTTGCGCTCAGGTCCCATCATAACGCGGTCTCTAGCCTCGTCAAACTCCGCCATTGCGATTTTAGTCTTGTCGCGCCGTGCCGCCAAGATAGCGGCTTCGTTCACGACATTCATAATATCGGCTCCGGTGAAGCCCGGTGTCAGTTTCGAGAGGGTATCGACATTCACATCCTCCTCAACAGGCTTGCCACGGAGGTGAACCTTGAATATCTCTTTGCGCCCTACCACATCGGGTGCATCCACAACGATGCGCCGGTCGAAGCGTCCAGGTCGAAGCAGTGCAGGGTCTAGGACATCAGGGCGGTTTGTTGCCGCGATCATAATGACTCCGGCATTGGGATCAAAGCCGTCCATCTCAACGAGAAGTTGGTTGAGGGTCTGCTCACGCTCATCGTGTCCCCCGCCCAAGCCAGCTCCGCGTTGACGCCCTACCGCATCGATCTCATCAATGAAGATGAGAGATGGACGATGGTTCTTCGCTGTGTCGAACAAGTCACGCACACGGCTAGCTCCCACTCCCACAAACATTTCCACAAAATCGGAACCAGAGATATGGAAGAAGGGGACTCCCGCTTCGCCTGCAACAGCACGCGCCAGCATCGTCTTACCGCATCCGGGAGGTCCTAGAAGCAGGACACCTTTCGGTATCTTGGCTCCGAGGGCTTGGAACTTGCGTGCATTCTTCAAGAACTCAACGATCTCTTGAAGCTCCTGTTTTGCCTCTTCCACGCCTGCCACCTCTTCAAAGGTGACTTTTGGCACGGAGTCGCTCAAGCGTTTGGCACGACTACGCCCAAAGTTCATCGCCTGATTACCGCCCGATTGCGCCTGCCGTAGGAAGAGTATCCAGAGCAAGCCTAGCAGTATGGCAGGGAAGACGAGCATGGAGAGAAGGGTCTGCATCCAGTCGCTGAGGAAGGCACGTTTATATTCGTAGTTGATGCTTTGCTGATCCAGCAGAGCATCGAGGCGTCCACGCGCCTCCGAGGAGTCGGGAAGTGATACGGTAAAGGTCTTTTGAACCCCTGCTGTCGTAGCAGCTTCGGAATACTGTCCCGCTAGTTCCTCTTTATGAAAGACAATCTTTTTGATTTCGGAGGGCTTGGTTCGCACCAAGTTCAGAAACCGTTGGTAGGGCATAGGATCAGCACCGCCGCCAATCCCTTTAACAATACCGGAATTGAGCAGTACCATGACCAAAGCCAATACAAAAAAGAGCGCGATCCAACGGGTCGCATTGTTGCCAGTCTTCAAATCTTCCTCCTCCGGCGTCCCTTCCCTGTGACGCAGGTAGCCCAAAGAGCGTAATTCATTATAGCATACGAGACGCCCTTGAGCAAACTTCAATTCGCTTATGGCACAAGATAGAGCCAGATTCGAGAGCGGTTTGCCTTTAGTTCACACTCCGCCTCAACGGGAATGGCTCCTTCCGCGAGTTTCAAGCCCAATACTGCCCAAATATTTCCTTCGCCGCCCCTATCCACAAGCACAGGATAGAGTGTTCTTTCAGAGGAAGGTACTTTGGCATCCGTAAAAATGTCTTGTAGTTTCTTACTACCTTGTAGTCCTCTTGGGCGCATCCTATCTCCTGCCCTCCAGCATCGCACCACAAGCGGCAACACGACCGCATCCGAGGGCAAGAGTAGCGAACTCGCCTTTTGATAGGAAAGGGGTAACTCTTTATGCTCTACGTGTTGATAGGGAGTGGGAGTTCCCTCTGCAACCGCCATAGTGATGACGTGCAAATTCTGTTTTGGGAGTGTGGTCGTACCGGGCAGGATCAAGGGTATCTGCCAGAACGCTTTAGGGACTCTCTCTTGAGTTGTGAACAGGTGAACCTTGCCACTATCAAGTACCCAACTTCCGCGCCATGTGCCAAAGTTAGGCAGATTGGCATGATAAGGCTCATTGGCAAAGAGCGCTGTCCGAAGCCGTTCAGTAATCTCAAAAGAGAGGTCTGTGTCCCCGCCTCTGTGCCGAACAATGGCTAATCTTAATACCCTTCTCTGTAGTGCCACAGAAAGCCCTTTTAGCCGTTCCGCACTGAGTACCAGTTTGTGTTCCGACTCTTCCAGGATCAGTACCTGTAGTGCCTCGCTTGCCTCCCGTTCAAGATGCTCATTCTCGGCAGAGGCTATCTCTCCTAAACGGAGTAGTGCAGAAGCAACTTCGACATTATAATGCTCCCGCAGATAGGGCAAAAGTTCAAGGCGCGTTCTATTTCTGCGGTAATGCAGGTCTTGATTCGATGAATCGACTCGTGGCTCTATACTCCATTGTCGGCAGTAGGCTTCGGTCTCCTCGCGCAGAATCGCGTAGAGGGGGCGAATGAGTGGCAGATTTCGGGCAGGGAACCCTATCAACCCCTCTGTTCCTGTTCCTCGCAAGATGTGCCAGAGAATAGTCTCCACTCGGTCGGTCTGCGTATGTGCAAGGGCAATGCGCTCTGCTCCGATTTTGATTGCTGTCTCACGCAGAAAAGTGTGTCGAACTTCGCGGGCAGTCTCCTGTGCGGAGCGGTGACGCTGGCAACGCAGTGCGGGAACATCAAACCGCGCCACATGGCAAGGCACTCCCCACTCTTCGCACTTGGTGCGAACGTACTCCTCCTCTGCATCCGCCTCCGCGCCACGAAACCCGTGATGCACATGAGCAACCTCAATCTTCAGCCCCCATTCTGAGGGCAGATTTAAGAGGAGGTGAAGCAGTGTCATGGAGTCCGCTCCACCAGAAACCCCAACAAGTATACGTTGCCCTGCTTCCAGAAGTTGACAAGTGGCAACGGTTTCTAGGAGCAGGTTCTGAAGATCGCGCGATTTTTCCATTGTCAAGAGGCTCTCTCTTTTGCTATACTGGCAAAGATGGGCTGGCAGCCGCGTGCAAGCGGTGCCGTCAAAGGAGATTTTTGCATGTATGTGAGCAAACGTCAAGGGACACTAATAGGGATTGTGATCGCGGGACTGCTTTTGACCTATGCCCTCTCACAGTTTACCCATGAGCATTTCGACGCTGTAGCGATGTTATTGGCGGCACTCTGCTTCTACTATTTGGGGGGGAAGTTCTATAGTGCGTTCCTCTCAAACCGGGTATTGGGGCTAGATGACAAGAATATTACGCCCGCGCACCGTAAGAGAGATGACCGCGATTTCATCCCCTATCGGCGTTGGACGCTCTTCGGGATGCACTTCGCTTGGATAGCGGGTCCTGGTCCCCTCATTGGTCCCACCCTCGCCGCACAGTTTGGCTTTTTGCCGGGCTTCCTGTGGATAGTCTTGGGAGCGGTGCTGATGGGTTGTGTGCAAGACATGGTGATCCTCACCTTCTCCACACGGCGCGACGGCATGAGTCTTGCACGCATGGTGAAGACGGAGATCAACCCTATCGGCGGAATTCTTGCCTCTATCGCGGTTCTTTTCATTTTGGAGATTCTGCTTGGGGTTCTTGCCCTCTTTGTGGTAAATGCACTGAAAGGGAGTCCCTGGGGAACTTTCACCATCTTTAGTTCTATCCCCATTGCGATGCTGGTGGGTTGGTACATGACCAAGTTTCGCCCCGGACATGAAGGGCAAGCGACGATCATCGGCGTTGTTCTGCTGATTATCTCAACCGCCTTGGGGCACTATGTGGCGGAGAACCCTGTCTTGGCTGGCATCTTCAAACGGACAGATGAGCAGTTAGCATGGGCAATCATGATCTATGGGTTCCTTGCGGCGGCACTTCCCGCGTGGCTCCTGCTTGCCCCCCGCGACAATATCTCGACCTATCTCAAGATAGGAACTGTGATGCTACTCGCCGTCGGGATTCTCTTTGCACACCCCACCGTCAAAATGCCCGCCATAACCCCTTTCATTGATGGAACCACAGCACCTATCATCACAGGGGCACTCTTCCCGTTCTGCTTCATCACCATCGCGTGTGGAGCAATATCCGGCTTCCACTCCCTCATTAGTAGTGGCGTCACTCCTCGATTTGTAGATAGGGAGACGGACATTCGCACGGTGGGATATGGGGCGATGCTCACCGAGAGTTTCGTGGGGGTCATGGCTCTTATCGCGGCAGTGACGCTGGCTCCCGGCGTCCACATGGCGATGAATATTCCGGCACGCACAGGAGAGACACCCATTCAGTTGACTCAACGCATCTCCGGTTTTGGTCCCGCATTTCAGATAGAACCGCAACAAATGGAGAGTCTAGCCTCCCAAATGAAGGAGAGCACGCTCTATAACCGTTCTGGTGGAGGTCCTTCTCTTGCCGTTGGTATGGCGCAGATATTTTCCAGTACACTGGGAGGGGGTCTTGCGGCGTTTTGGTATCACTTCGCCATTATGTTTGAGGCGGTCTTTATCTTGACGGTTCTGGATTCAGGAACGCGTGTCATTCGCTTTGTCATTCAAGAGATGTTGCAGGATTGGCGGTCAATTCGTTCTAAAGGCGGCGATTCGCAGGAGGCGGTGCGGCTTCCAGTATGGATCACGAGTGCACTTGCAGTCGTGGGCTGGGGGCTACTGTTGCGGTGGGGCATTGTGGACAAGGAGGGAGGAACCAAGGCACTGCTCAAGATGTTTGGAACCGCGAACCAAATGCTTTCGGTCATCGCCCTCTCTCTCGCAACCGTCATTATGTTAAAACGTCACCGCGCCTATGCATGGGTAACGGGTATTCCCATGCTGATCTTGGGAACCATTACGTTGACGGCAGGCTTCCAGATGATCTTCGCCAGTGACCCGCGCTTGGGTGCGTTGGCTATGGCGCGAGATATGGCGCAAAAAGCGGCGGCTGGCAAGATTCCAATGGCGAAGGCGAGCGTTGCCATTGCGAATGCAAACCTGACTACCGCCTTGGCGGGGGTACTCTTATCGTTGGTCGTGGTAGTGCTAGTTATCTCTCTACGCGAGATAATTTCTCTCCTTCGACACCCCTCACCTCCCACACCACGCGCAGAGGAGGCGACCTCATGACCCGCTGGAGCCATATTTGGAGTGCTGTGCACGATCTGTTCCGAGGTCTCTTTGCCCTCCCCACACACGACGCACCAGAGGGGTGCGATTATGCCCACACGCTTGAAGAGCGGTATAGCAAACCCCGCCGTTGCTGTTGAAAGGAGTGGAGAAAATGCCCTATCAATTTGACCATATCGCCCAACAGGTTCCCGATATTGCGGAAGCCATTCGTTGGTATCAAGAGAATCTCCCCGGCGTTCAGGTGCTGTATCAGGATGAGAGTTGGGCATTTGTGGAGGCACATGGCGCAAAAATCGCCTTTGTCAAACGGGATCAACACCCGAATCATATCGCTTGGCGGGTAAGTAATGAGGAGTTGGATCGACTGGCGCAAGAACTGGGCAAGGAGATCAAAACGCATAGAGATAACACGCGGAGTTTCTACTTAGAGGCTCCCGGTGGAACGTGGCTTGAGATTATCTGTATGGAAAACAGCCCTTGGGCGTCCCAATAGCACCAAGTCGCGCAACAAACGCAAGGCGATACTTCAGCAGTGTACGGTGCAATTGGGGAACCCAAACGAGTGACCTCTTTTTTGTGCGCTACTCACAGTTTTGGCTTGCACTCTCCTGACTTTGGCAAGGGGTCTACTAAAGGAGTGGCTTATGGAACCTTTACAAAGTGAGCTTTTGGAAGCTGTCAGAATAGAGTACATTGAATATATTGAGGCTCTCTTATCACAGGGTGTAGACCCTAACTTCGAAAACGAAGAGGAGTACTCAGGCACGTCTCTTTTGAGTGCGGTTATTGAGGGGAGGATCGAGATTATCCGTCTCTTATTGTTGGCAGGAGCCAAAGTCAGCTTCTCTACGAGTGACGGAGATACTCCTTTACATTGTGCTGCAAGCCGAAAAACCACCACTCTCTTACATCTCTTGCTAGATTCAGGGCAGTCTTTCAACCTAGATGGCTTTGATAGCTCGGAGCGTACTCCTTTGATGCGTGCTGTTGAAGACTGCAAAATGGAGCACGCGAAGATGCTCCTTCAAGCAGGGGCGAATGTCAACTCACGATATGAAGAGATGAGAGGACACACTGCCTTAGGGCTTGCAATGGAGCGTTGCGACTTGGATATGGTCAAACTCCTTCTCCACAGTGGGGCTAATTTGTATGCGCTTGGATTTCTAGGAACAATGCCAATTGAAGCAGTTGCTCTTCGGAAAGGCAAAAACGCAGAAATCATTCGCACCTATTTGCTAGAGAAACACCCTGAGTGCAAACGCTATCTCATTCCCCCTAAAAAGAGGAAGAAACGATAAAGAGCTACTTCATGCAGAGGAACCTAACCCTTGAAGAGAATGGAAAACCATGAACAAAAAAACACGCTATAAATCCCTCGCTCTATTCTTAGTAGTCCATTCGTATAAAGAGTGGTATATATGGTAAACTCTCCATATCATGTCCAAACACCAACCTATTCATCTAACCGTAGCAGAGCGCGAACAACTTCAAGGGCTGATTTCTTCTGGAAATGCCCCTGCTCGCGTCCAAACCAG
>CAMCUQ010000080.1 GCA_945878775.1 Chthonomonas calidirosea | reverse complement strand
CACCCAAGTCGGTGTGGGATGCACTGGCGGTACTGCGTTTGCGGTTACGCTGTAAAGAGGTAGGAATCGCAAGTGTCCGTGGAGAGGGGACGACCCTGCAACTGCGCTTTGCGCCACATGCGCGTCTCACTCCTGAAGCCATTCGCCTGCTTGGCTTCGCATTCAAAGGGTTACGTTTCACTCCCGACGGGGCGACGATTCCAATCACTTATGCTCGCCTGTTGTCCCAAGTCGAGGAGGTCATGGATGTCTTTGCCAAGGCTTTTGCAGAGGGCAGAGGGGCAAAGGAACGGGCTTCACAACCCATTCGGAAATGATTCTCAGAAAATATTCACAAGAATCGTTTTTTTGTTCTTTCACAAGGAAACGCTAAGGTAATATAATATTCAATCGATTTGAAACTCAAATCGATTGAAAAACGACTAAAATCGCCCCCTTCTAGCATCACCTGCCAATAGGGGCGCATCTCTATAACCGAGAGGATAACTACAGATGGCGAAAACCGTTGTCGCCCCTCCTACGGAGGACAATATTTCCCGCGCCGAAATGCTGGACCTCTATCGTCTTATGCTCCGTGTGCGCAGGCTGGAAGAATCGGTCTACCGCAAGTTTCACGAGGCAAAGATAGGCGGATACCTGCATCGTTATGACGGGCAAGAAGCCCTAGTCGCTGGCATCGTTCCCCAATTGCAACTCCCCCAAGACAAAATACTGTGTACCTATCGAGATCATGCCCATGCTCTTGCCTGCGGAACCAGTGCGAGGGAGATTATGGCAGAATTGATGGGACGCGCTACGGGGTGCGCGGGAGGAAAAGGTGGCTCTATGCACCTTATCGACCCCGATAAAGGCTTTCTGGGCGGAGATGGAATCGTGGGAGGACCTATTCCTATCTCTGTAGGAGTTGGTTATGCCCTCCAGTACACTGGCTCCAAGAATATCTGCGTCTGCTACTTTGGAGACGGTGCGATGAATCAGGGTGGAGTGCATGAAGCCTTCAATATGGTGGGGCTTTTCAAACTCCCTGTTCTTTATATTCTGGAAAACAATAAGTATGCGATGGGAACCTCTGTGCAACGCTCGACCGGACAGCTCGATTTCGTCCTCAAGGCAAAAGCACATGGTATCGCCGGAGAGCGCATTGACGGCATGGATGTGCTGAATGTTCGTAGAATAGCAGAGCGAGTCATCAAACAGATTCGAGAGACGGGAGAACCCTACTTCCTTGATGTGGAGTGTTATCGGTTTTTTGGTCATGGGATTGGTGACGATAACACAGGTGGGCAAAAGTTCTACCGTAGCGAAGAGGAAGTCAGCAAGTGGCGTCAGCGTGATCCGATCTCCCAGATTCTTCGCGATCTCAAGCATAAAGGCTATATCAACGACGAGCAGATCGAAGCCATTGAAGCCGAAATCAAGGCAGAGGTTGAAGATGCCATCCACTTCGCAGAGAACAGCCTAGAGCCACCGCTCGAAAGCCTCTACGAAAACGTCTTTTCAGAATAGAAGAGGGTTGAGGAAGGCTGTCGTGCGCCTCATTGGAGTGCCGCCCAGCCAGCCTACCCCATACAGGAGAACACAATACTCATGGCTGTAATGCGCTATCAACAGGCGGTCCGTCTTGCCATGACGGAAGAGATGAGACGCGATCCGAACGTCTTTCTTTTGGGAGAAGAGATCGCACAATACCAAGGAACCTACCGCGTCACTGAAGGGATGCTTCAAGAGTTTGGAGAGCGACGCGTCGTAGATACTCCTATTAGCGAAATCGGGATCGCAGGAATGGCAACCGGAGCCGCAATGGCTGGGCTACGCCCCGTCGCCGAATTTATGACGTGGTCTTTTGCCCTGTCCGCCATGGATCAGTTGATCAACCACGCCGCAAAGATCACCTATATGTCGGGAGGGCGCATTCAGTGCCCCGTCGTCTTTCGAGGTCCCGCAGGAGTGGGAACCCAACTCTCTGCACAACACTCCCATAGCCTCGAATCTTGGTTTGCCCACACACCGGGTTTCAAAGTGGTAATGCCCGCTACCCCCGCAGACGCTAAAGGGCTTCTCAAGACCGCCATTCGCGACAATAACCCCATTATCTTTATGGAGCATGCGGGACTCTATGGTCTCTCTGGCGAGGTTCCAGATGACACCGAATTTATGATTCCATTTGGTCAAGCCGCTGTGCGCCGTGAAGGAACCGATATTAGCCTTGTCGCCTATTCGCGTGGGGTGCAGATGTGCCTTAAAGCGGCAGAGGCTCTTGCTAAAGACAATATCTCGGCAGAAGTGATCGACCTACGCACTCTCGTTCCACTCGATATGGCGACGGTTGTCGCCTCCATTACCAAGACGCACCGCGCCGTGGTAGTGCAGGAAGAGTGGCGTAATGTGGGCTTTGCGGCAGAGCTTGCTACTCGCATCTATGAGCAGGCATTTGATGAGCTAGATGCCCCGGTAGAGCGCGTGGCGGGAGCCGATGTTCCTATGCCCTATGCGAAAAATTTAGAGCGTGCCGCCATTCCAACCGATGCCGATATAGTCGCGGCTGCGAAGCGTGCGCTCGCTTAGGGTCTGTAAAAGAACAAGTTCCCGATATTGGGTAGCGACACTACTCGCTACTCCCTTGAAAAACGGAAGTTAAAGATTTACAGACCCTTAGGAACTGAGGAGAAGTTATGGCAGAAGTCCTAATGCCCAAAATGGGCGATGGCATGGAAGAGGGAACCATTAACGTATGGCTGAAGAAGGAGGGCGAATTCGTCAACTCCGGTGAGCCTATTGCGGAGGTGGAGACAGATAAAGCCAATGTGGAAATATCCGCTTATGAGACGGGAACTCTCTCTCGTATCCTCATACAGGTGGGACAGACTGTGCCGATAGGAACCGCAATTGCGTTTATTGGAGAGGCTCCTGTTGCGAATGCAAGCAACGGCTCAGCCGCTCCTGCAAAGCCCGCAGAGGCTCCTGTTGCCAAAGTGGAACATGCTCCTGTAACTGCGCCTCCAGTGGCTCCCGTACCAGAGTCGACTCGTGCCGCAGGGGGACGGGTGAAAGCCTCTCCTTTGGCGAGACGTGTGGCGCAGGATTTGGGGGTTGACATTTCACTGGTAGCGGGGACAGCGGCGGGGGCAAGTCGCATCGTCGCCAGAGATGTGCAAGCATTCCATGCAAAAGGGGGAAGCTCCGCTCCCAAAACGGCTCCCGCGCCCGCATTGGCGAGCGTTGGTGGCACACCTACTGGGGATGGAGAGACAATCAAGCCCTCCAAAATGCGAGAGGCGATTGCGCGGCGCACCCTCCAAAGCAAACAGGGCATTCCGCACTTCTATGTCACCATGCTCATTGAGATGGATCGCGCGCTCAAGATGGTGAAAAACCTGAATGCTGATAACCCCGAAGGCAAAATAACCGTCAATGACCTGATTGTGAAAGCATCGGCTCTCACATTGCAACGTGTTCCCGAAGTGAATGCAACATGGACCTCGGCGGGAACCGTCTATCGCTATGCCGACGCGCATATTGGTATCGCTGTCGGTATTCCAGAGGGGCTTATCATTCCGGTTATTCGCAATTGTAATCAGAAGTCTTTGCGCGACATCTCTAGCGAAGCGAAAGCACTGATCAATAAAGCCCGCAACAACCAACTGAAGCCCGAAGAGTATAGCGGGGGAACTTTCAGTATCTCGAATCTGGGAATGATGGGCGTGGACGAGTTTTTAGCGATCATCAACCCTCCCGAAGCCGCGATTCTTGCCATTGGGGGCATCTCGCGTGACCCCATCGTTTTGCCAGATAGCGACGAAATCGCCATTCGTTCCCGCATGAAGGTGACGCTTTCCGCAGATCATCGGGTTCTCGATGGGGTGACAGCGGCGCGATTCCTACAAGAGTTCAAGAAGATTCTCGAAGCCCCATTCTCTCTGCTCTCTTAGAGTTTCGCTTCACACTTTTGCACCCTTAGTGGTCTGTTAAGGTAAAGGCTGGCGTTTCTGACCCCTCCCTGTCCTGCGGACATCCCTCCCCGGCGCGGAGAGGGACTGCTTGCAAAGTGGTTTTGGTTGGCTTTAGACAAACACTGAAAATCATCTTAACAGAGCATTAGACGTAAAGGCAGGTCTCTCCAAAAAGAGACCTGCCTTTTAGGCTTTATAAAGACAAAGGGGATTCATGCAGAGGCACGGAGAAGGCGGTCCTCTATTGCGAGCCAAGCCTCCTCGTGAGGTGGGGCAGTTACCAAAATCGTATCCAGACCCTCCGCATCCAGCACATGAAGCTCTGCGAAGAGGCGCGAAGCGTACTCTAGTGCCTCTCTTGGCATCTGAACAGAGTGCAGGTTTGAATGAACGAAAGGAGCCTCAAAGGTCAACCAACCCACCCTACTCCCCTCTTTCAATAGCCTTTTCACCTCTTGCAAGGCAAGCTCTTGGGGAAGCATTTTCAGGGGAGTACGTGGCGAATAGTGTTTTTTCAGCATTCCCGGAGAGGGGAGTGCCTCCCCTGCGTTCTCTTTAGCCTCACCATCTTTTGGAATATCCAATGCGCCCAACACCTGTCTCAGTTGTGAGGGGCTTATCAGCCCCGGACGTAAGAGGCGCGGAGGCGAATGCACCAGAGACACGACCGTAGACTCGACTCCTCCAGAGGTGCTGCCTCCATCCAAAATCATCTCCACACGCCCCCCCAAACTTGCCAAAACGTGTTCTGCTTTTGTGGGAGAGAGGCTATTCGAGCGGTTGGCACTAGGAGCCGCCAAAGGGAAACCGCAGACACTTAAAAGTGCCCTAGCTATTGGGTGGGCAGGCACTCTGAGCGCAACTGTACCTCCACCGCCCGTCACAATATCGGGAACGAGAGACGATTTTGGGAGCACCAAAGTAAGAGGACCCGCCCAAAACTGTTGGGCGAGTCTCTCTGCTTCTGGCGTCCATGCGGAAACCAATAACCGTGCGGATGCGACATCGGGAACATGAACAATGAGTGGGTTTGTAGAAGGGCGTCCCTTCGCCTCAAAGATACCTGCAACCGCATCGGTATTCAGCGCGTTTGCGCCCAAGCCGTAGACCGTCTCTGTTGGGAAAGCGACCAAGCCTCCCCTTGCTAAGATGCTCTTTGCCTCCTCCAAAACCCTCCTATCGGGGGATGCTAGCGAAAGGCGAACGAGGCGTGTCTCACACTCTCTCATTGCGTTTTGAGCCTACTTCTGTCCGATGATCCGAATCTGAGTGGTGAGAGTGAAGGGCTTTCCACCAATCTCATAGACGATCTCACCGTAAACGGCGGCATAACCGGAAGCAGGACGCGCATAGGTTCCCAAAAACCCTTTATTGTTCGTGCTCATGGGGGTATATGCCCACTTAGAATCACGAAAATCTTTGGTAGCAGCCGTTGTTGAGAAGAGGCGCACCTCTTTTGGGGCGACATCGCTTGTCACATTCAGCGTTATCCCACTCGCCGAGTCGGTATACTCCCATTGGGGTTGGGGCCAGCTCTTTTTGCTTGCAAGCATCTGTGCGTAGGAGGAGAGAGTGTTGAAGACTCGCATTCTGTCTTCGAGTCCATGTCCGCTGTTGGGAACATAGAGAATCCACTTCTTGCCCTTCAAGCCGTCCCAATAGAGGTTGAGGGCATCTTGCGCCCAATACCTATCGTTTGTACCATTGATGATCAGTTTTGGAAGGGTGAGAACGTCCCGGTAGCTGTAAGGGTCTTCCAACTGAAGGAGTTGCTGTCCACGTGGCGTCTGCAACGCTTTCAACATACCACCATTGGTATAATCATCGATCTGCTCACTCGGCTTGCCGAAGGCTTCGAGTTGGTGGGGAAGCTGAGCCGCCACATTGAGTGTATCGATCACCATTGGAGCTATCGCTTTTACCCGCTTATCTTGACTTGCTCCCACAAGCCACGTCGTCCAACCCCGCTTCGAGGCTCCCGAAACCAAAAACTCTTTGATCTCCGGCATTCCCGACTTTGCGGTAAACTCCTGCACTGCATCCATTCCCTTAATAACCGCCTTTGCCATAGGGAAGTGGAGGGGCCATGTGGGATCGCCCGTCTCGAAGAATTTCTGCCATGTGTAGACGATTATCTCATCCTCAACCTTGCCATCAAAGATAGGTTGGCGCGGATTACCAAAGAGAATCGCGAAAGGCATGCCCGACGCTTGTGCCAAAACGAGACCCATTCGCTTATCGCCCTCGCCTCCTCCATCTCCGCCCGTGTTGAATATCGTGCAGAATTGGGGCGTTGGGGAGTTTTTGGGATAGAACAACAGCAGACGATGCTCCCAGATAAGCCCATGCCATGCCTGGGAGACGAGATGCAAGTCATAGATCGTCACATTCTCGACTTGCTGAGTACCACGTAGCTCCCAAATCGCATTGCCTTGTCGGATATAGCGTTGAAGCTCGCTGTCGGCACGAAGCCCTTGCCCCACAAAAAGCAGGCATAAAACGAGTAGCACAAAAGAAAAACGTCTCACTATCATCTCCTCGCACACATTAGATTTTGCTCAAACTTATTTCACTGTTCGGCACAGCATAGGCAGTTTCCTTGTAAGATAGGATGGAATATGGGATAATAATAGGTGAACGAGAACGAAACAGGACAAATTACTACTAAAGAGATTGAGCCTATGAAAATTGAATCCCTCCGTATACAGAACTATAAGATGTTTCAAGACGTGATAATAAAGGGTCTTCCCCGCATGTGCGTCTTTATTGGGGCAAATGGTTCTGGAAAATCTACTCTTTTCGACATCTTTACCTTTCTCCAAGAATCTTTGACACATAATGTGCGCCAAGCCTTTGCACGTCGGGGCGGGTATCGAGAGGTTGTCTCTCGAAATCAAACAGGACCCATTCTTTTTGAGATCAAATTCCGTGATGAAGACGCAGGTCCCTTAATCACCTATCTCCTACAACTCAATGAAAAGGGTGGACAGCCCATCGTCGAACAAGAGGTATTGCAATATCGTCGTGGACAACGTGGACAGCCTTGGCGTTTTCTCGATTTCAAAGAGGGCAAAGGGCAAGCCATTACGAATGAAGAGGATTACAATATCCCTGATGCGGAGATGAAGCGCGAAGACCAGCGTCTCGATTCTCCCGATATTCTTGCCATTAAGGGGCTAGGGCAGTTCCAGCGTTTCAAGGCTGTGGTGGCTTTTCGTCGCCTTATTGAACACTGGCATATCTCCGACTTTCATATCAGTGCCTCGCGAGAGAGCCAAGAGGCAGGTTATGCAGAACACCTCAGCACACAAGGAGAGAACCTACCTCTCGTAGCGCAGCACCTCTACGAAATGCACCGAGATCGTTTTGAACAGCTCCTTAAAAAGATGCAACAACGGGTTCCCGGAGTCTCTGAAGTGAAGGCAGAGCAGACGATAGATGGGCGCATTGTTCTTCAGTTCAAAGATGGGGCTTTCAAAGACCCCTTTATTGCGCGTCATGTCTCCGATGGGACCATCAAAATGTTTGCTTACCTTCTGCTGCTCGCTGATCCAAAGCCCCACCCGCTTCTCGCCATTGAGGAGCCAGAGAATCAACTCTACCCTGAGTTATTACAACCTCTTGCGGAGGAGTTTCGAGAATATTCAAGACAAGGGGGACAGGTCTTTATCTCCACCCACTCCTATGATTTTGTCAATGCTGTGAAGCTAGAGGAAATCTTCTGGCTAACCAAAAAAGAGGGTTATACCCACATTACTCGTGCCTCCAAGCAAGAACTGCTCAAAAATCTTGTTGCGGAAGGAGATATGCCCGGCTCTCTATGGAGGCAAAGGCTCTTTTCGGGGGTAGGGCTACAATGAAACGCCTCGTTTTCCTTGTGGAGGAGCGTTCTATAGCGGAAGTGTTAGAGACATTACTTCCGCGTCTTCTTCCAGAGGAGATTGCCTATCAGGTTGTCCCCCATGAAGGCAAGTCTGACTTGGAAAGGTCCATACCCCATAAACTCCGTGGATGGAAAGAGCCAGAGGTTCGCTTTGTCATTGTGCGTGATAATGATAGAGCAGACTGCAAAGCACTCAAAGCACGCCTCCAACAAGTCTGCTCTGCGAATGGGCGTCCCGACACAGTCATACGCCTCGTTTGTCAAGAACTGGAGGCTTGGTATCTTGGCGACTTGAATGCAGTGGCTCAGGCTTATGGCAGGCTTGGATTGGGAAGGTCACAAGAGAGGAACCCCTATCGTAACCCTGACCAAATCTCATCTCCCTCCCAACTATTGCAAAAACTTATACCAGAACACAGTCAGATCGCAGGAGCCAAAGCGATTGCTCCATACATGAGCCTCGAACAGAATCGCTCACACAGTTTTCATGTTTTCGTGCAAGGAGTTCGGCATCTTCTCTACGGTAGAGCAAACTTAGAGGGACAGACAGAGATCGTCTTTCCTGAAGCCTCCTCAAGAACCCCTCCTTGCTGTGATCCCTTTTGAGGCTCAACCCTCTCCTGCTTCGTGCGTTTTCCTTGTAAGATAGGATGGAATATGGGATAATAGATGGCGAATGAGAACAAAGTAGCTTTCATTCGCCATCAAGTTTTTGTTTTTCAAGAAAGAGTAGTGGATGCAATGGGTAAGGGAACCGTCGTCGCCGCCATGAGTGGTGGAGTGGATAGTGCCGTGATAGCCGCTCTCCTAAAGCAGGAGGGCTATGATGTTATTGGAATCACCCTCCAGATATGGCAAGAGCACGCCGAGCAGGGCAAGTATGGAGGATGCTGTTCGTTGGGAGCGGTGGAAGATGCAAGACGCGCCGCCACACGGATTGGCATACCTCACTATGTCTTGAATTTTCGGGACTATTTTGCGGAAAAGGTGATAGATCGCTTTGTCGCCGAGTACAGTCGTGGGCGCACCCCAAACCCTTGTGTTGAGTGTAACCGTAGCGTGAAGTTCGATGAGCTTCTACGCCAAGCCGAGAGCCTTGGGGCAGACTATCTTGCGACGGGGCACTATGCCCGCATTCGTTATAATGAGAACACTGGGCGACAAGAACTGTTACGTGCCAAAGACCTCGACAAGGATCAGTCTTACGCGCTCTATACTCTCACCCAGGAGCAACTCTCAAAAACGCTGATGCCCCTCGGAGACCTTGCTAGCAAGCAGGAGACACGCAGAATCGCTGCCGAGTGGGGATTGGCAGTCGCCAACAAGCCAGACTCGCAAGAGATATGCTTTGTCCCACGGGAAGGCTACATTCCCTTCCTGAAAGAGAAGGCTCCCGAAGTTGCTAAGCCAGGTAAACTGGTCGATACTACAGGAAAAGTGGTTGGCGAGCACTCTGGGATCGCGTTTTATACCATAGGGCAACGAAAGCGACTCCCCGCAAGCACTACGGGGGCACTCTATGTCGTCTCCATCAATGCCGATAATAATACCGTCGTCGTTGGAAACGATGCAGACCTATTCGCTTCCGGTCTTGTTGCAGATACTTGTAACTGGATAGCCATTCCTGGGCTTGAGCCAGGGGGACCTCCCCTTGCCACTCACGCAAAGATTCGTTATAATGGTACACCTGCAAAAGGATGCCTTATGGCAGGAGAGGCAGAGGGAACTGTGCAGGTTCACTTCGACACTCCCCAAAGAGCGGTAACCCCCGGACAGTCTACGGTTTTCTATGGTGGCAGTGGCGATGAGGCGGAGCAGGTAGTGTTGGGTGGGGCTATGATTCAGCACGAACTGCGATCCTAGCGGTATGTCCACTCTTTTGGAACAGGCACGGGACGCCGCAAAACAGGCATACGCTCCCTACTCCCATTTTCCGGTGGGGGCTGCGGTCGAGACAGACTGTGGTGTCTTTACAGGGTGCAATATCGAGAACGCGAGTTATGGGCTAACCATCTGTGCAGAGCGTGTTGCGCTTTGGAAAGCGATCTCAGAGGGAGCCACGCGCATCGAACGCTTGGCACTCTCCTGCATTCAGGCACCAGAGGGTGCGCCCGCAGAGAGCAGAATGCCTTGTGGAGCCTGCCGACAGGTGATGGCAGAATTTCTTGCGCCAGAGGCACAGATAGAGATAGATGGGGTGGGAGTGATCACGCTTGCGGAACTCCTGCCACAACCCTTTCAACTGGGAACACCCTCGTGTCTAGGTAAGACACAACCGTAAAAGGCGGTGAGACGGCATGGACGAAGCGATAAAGATACTGCTCATTCTTCTCCTGATAGTGACGATTCTGGCAGTGGTGAAACTGATACAGGTGCTACGAAAAGTCGAAACGACCCTCGACACGACCAAGCAAGACATCAATAGCACCCTGACTGAGTTGAATGGTGTGACTGCCTCCACCAAGAAACTGATGGAAGAGGAGCTGACTCCTACTCTCCAAGTGGCGCGTCAGACCCTCGAAAATGTGCAGATCACCACACGCGCTCTTGCGGACGTCACTCAATCGGCACAACGTGTGACCCAAAAAGTGGAGAGTATGGTCGATACAACTCGTCTCGTCGCTTCGGGAGCCTCTCTGGCAAAATCGATGCTTGGGAATGTGCAGTCGCTTTTTAGCAGAAAGCCCAAACCTCAAAAATTGCCTGCTCCAGTCTCTTCCGAAGAGGCTCAAGAGACAAAAAAGCCACAAAGAGTCGCAAAAGCGAAACAATAGCTTATAACGTTTCGTCTTTCTGTTATAGAGAACCATTTTTAGGGTACATGATCTCTTGTGCCCTGACTTAAAAAACTGCTGTTAGCAATTTTAGGCAGTCCGAATAAGCTGTATTCTTAGAGAACGAGAGGAGCATGAAGATGTCAAACAACGATGATGAGAAAAATGTACTAGTGAGCGTTCTTGCCGGTATTGGGATAGGCGTCCTTGTGGGAGCGGTAGCAGGGCTTTTGCTCGCCCCTAAGTCGGGACAAGAGACCCGTGATGAACTGGGCAAGACCATCGGCGATCTCAGCGATAAAGTGACGGAACTAGGGCGCACTGTCGGCACGAAAGTGACCAGTGCTGTTGAGCGCACCCGCGCCCAAGTGGTTCAAAAACTCGGTGAGGTTCCTCCTGAGAGTGAAGAGAGCGCAAGCTAACCAATGACTGGTGTACCCGATCCCAAGCGGGGGCGAGGCAGAGCAAAGAGTTCTGGTGAGCCTTTTGAGTCTCCCCCCAACGATTTTGCAGAACCTCCTTCCAATGTCACGACCATGTTTTTGCCCCCCTCCGAAGTGGGGCAGGAAAAGGCGCGCCTCGTTCCTGTAGGCATATACCCTATGGGGCTTTCACGCGTTGCCATGCGACGGGTCTTTTTTGTGACTCTCGCTGGAATTCTGGGCATGTGGTTCCTGTGGCAGGTACAGACGATAGTACCCCCTTTTCTGATCTCCTTCTTCTTGGCGGCACTCTTTGATCCCATCCTAAGACGTATGGAGGTACGAGGACGCTCCCGCGCCTACAATATAACCTTGCTCTATGTTTTTGCACTCTGTATTCTCATTCTTGTTGGTGTGGTGATCGCCCCGCGTGGGATCGTTCAGCTCACAGAGTTTAGCCAAAATTTCAGTACCTACTACACGACCATTCAACAGAACGTGGATTCGTTGCTTCACCAGAATGCGGTTCTGCTAAAGAGACTCAATATCCAACAGTCCACCTTGAGTGAGTTCCTGAACTCGCAATCCAGCCCGGTCAAGAATGCCCTCGATTCTTTGTTGGGCAGCATCACCGGGATTGCAAAGGCTCTTTTCGCGCACGCTTTTTGGTTTATCATTATCCCAATCGCTACGTTCATTCTCATGCTCGACTATCCCCAACTTCGGGCGCGGATCATCTCGTTTTTCCCCGACGAATATCAAGATGCGGTGGATAGTGTGAGCATTGAGATAGTCGATGTTTTCAGTGACTACGTGCGAGGGTTGATGAAGATATGTGTGCTGTTCGGTTTCTGTTCGTTCCTCTTCTACACCGTTATGGGGCTGAAGTTCGCCATCGTTTTAGGCATTTTGGCGGGAATGTTCTACGCTATCCCTTATGTGGGACAGCTGGCAACTTCATTGGTAGTGGGTAGCGTCGCCTTCTCTATGTCTGCTCACACCGCTCTTCTCTTTTGGAATGTCCCTGCAAACTCACTGCCCTTTACCGTTACCGTCGTCTTAGGAACCGTTCTTTTTGGAGTGGTTTTCGATCAGATCGTCTATCCACGAGTCGTGGGTGGCTCTGTCGGTTTGCATCCGGTGGTGAGCATGTTTGCCCTCACCGCAGGCGCGACTCTCTTCAGTCTGCCAGGCATGCTTTTGGCGGTTCCTGTGGCTGCCTCCATACAGGTGATTCTCAAAGCGATGTTTCCGCGCCTCAAACAGCCTCCTAAAATGGCACGCACTTCAGAGGCTGAATCCTCTCCTTAATACCTTAGAAACGGAAATCCGAATGAAAGCGATTGTGAAGACTCGCCCAGAGCCTGGAGCCGAACTCATTGAGGTTCCTGAACCCCAAATAACGCGCTCGAACCAGATCAAAGTGCGTGTCTTGGCGACCTCCATTTGTGGAACAGACTACCATATCTATAGCTGGGACAGATGGTCGGCAGGGCGCGTCAAACCTCCACAGATCATGGGACACGAGTTTGCTGGAGAGGTCATAGAGATTGGGACTGATGTCGCGGGCTTTCGTGTTGGGGACTATGTGAGCGGAGAGAGCCACTGGGTTTGTGGGTACTGCCCGCAATGTCGTCGAAATGAGCGTCATGTTTGCGCCAACACCAAGATTTTGGGAGTCGATGTGGATGGTTGCTTCGCGCCCTATGTCGTCGTTCCTGAAGCCAGTGCATGGAAAAATGATCGCTCTGTTCCCCCTTGGCTTGCCTGTATTCAAGACCCTCTGGGGAATGCGGTTCATGCCACTCTTGCGGGTGAGGTTGTGGGCAGGACGGTTGCGGTTCTTGGCTGTGGTCCCATCGGAATCTTCGCTGTCGCCGTCGCAAAAGCGGCAGGAGCCTCTACTGTTTACGCCACAGATACAAAAGATTACCGTCTTGAACTCGCCAAACAGCTAGGGGCAAATGGGACGGTGAATGTGACTCGCACCGATCTCGAAGCCTATATTCGTGAGGAGACTGGGGGGCAAGGGATCGATGTGGTTCTCGAAATGTCGGGTGCCCCCGTCGCCATTCAGCAAGCCATGCGAATCGCACGAACAGGTGGGCGCGTCTCACTCATGGGGATTCCTTCTCAACCTGTAGAGCTCGACATGGCGGAGGACATGATCTTCAAGGGGCTTACCATCCAGTGTATTGTGGGACGAAAGCTTTATGAGACCTGGGACACCATGCGGGCATTGCTTGCCTCTGGGCGTCTGGATGTCACCCCCGCAATTACCCACCGCTTGGCTTTTACCGACTATGCGCATGGCATGGAACTCATGCGGGATGGGCTTTGTGGCAAGGTAGTTTTTGAGTTGGAATAACTTGTCTCACCGTAAATGGAATACCCAATAGATGCCCCAATGAGCTTAACGAAGAGGGAGATTTAGAAGGGGTTAAAATGATTCACAGACCTTGAATACGTAATAGTTCACAGTTGTGGGAATCTTTGAGAAAGTAGGTCTCGTATAAGTCTATTATGGCAGACATGACTTCCCTCAGCAAAGAAGAACTCCTCCTCCTTGTCACACAACAACAGGAGATGATAGCCCTACTCCTCAAACAAATT
>CAMCUQ010000079.1 GCA_945878775.1 Chthonomonas calidirosea | reverse complement strand
TCTTTATTTTTTCTTGGTCTGCGTTCAGTTCAAGATTAACCATGATGACGGCTTTGCCGGTTCCAAAGGCTCTATCAACGGCGGCTTGCAGTTCGGTGCGCTTCGCTTGTGCCCGTTGTTGCTCCTGCTTGGTGCGATCACCGCTCATGTCCATGGAGTTGCGGCTAGGATCGTGGAGGAGGTTGCCTTGTGAATCGACGAGGCTAATTTTGTCCTCGTTCAGCCCGGTGTAGGACATTTGAGTAAGGCGAACGATGGCGTGAACGTTTTCTGGTGTGAGGTTCTGCCCTGGTCTCATGTTGATAATGACGGAGGCGGAGGCGTCTTTCTTTTGAATGGTGAAGGGCGATTCGTCGGCAGGGGCAAGATGAACTATGGCAGAGGCGACCGGCTTGAGGGTCATGATGCTTTTTGCAATTTCGCCTTCGGTGGCGCGAAGCATCATGACGCGCTCTTTGTCAGGGGTGCTCATGGGGCTCATCTTATCCAAAAGCTCGTAGCCAAGTGTGGCAGAGGTCTGTTGGGGAAGCCCTTCGCCAATGAGCTTGAGGCGTAGCTCATCCCGCTTGGAGGCGGCTACTTCGATGGTGGAACCACCATGCACTAGGCGATAGGCAACATTTTGCTCTTTAAGCTTGTCGCTTATGGCACTGGCATCTGCCGCCACAAGGTTGTCGAAGAGGGGGGTGTATTCGGGCGTGTTTGCCCAGAACAGAAATGCAAATAGCGCGAGCAGAGCAACCCCGGAGGTAGCCCCTAGGATAATCTGATTCTGTTTGCCCAGCGCCCGCCATTTATCACGAATCTGATCCAGCATTCCTTGTCACCTTCCTAATCGTCTTGCGACACCTCTAAATATTGGTTCGCATGATCTCTTGAAAACCGTCTACAACCTTGTTACGTACCTGTGTGGCGAGGCTAAGCATGACGCCCGCCTCCTGTGAGGCGATCATGACCTCATGGACATCGATGCCCTCACCTGCGGCGAAGCGTGTGGATATTTCTGAAGCGTGGGTTTGTGCAGAATTGACCTCTCCAAGCGCGTTCATGAGGCTTTGTCCAAAAGAGGTTGCCCCCGTGCCTTTGGTCGCGGGCTTTTCGGAGATACTTGTGAGCGAACTCATGTCCAGTTGTGCAGGGTCAATTCGCATTTGCGTTTTCCTTGTCTTCTGTCACTGCGGGCTTCTTGTCTTAGGAGCGTCCAATATCGAGGGCACGCTGTTGCATCTGTTTTGCAGAGTTGATAGCGGTCACTCCCGCCTCATAGGCACGCGTCGCAGAGATCATATCGACCATTTCGGTAATGGGTTCGACGTTCGGCATTCGGACAAAGCCTCTCGCGTCGGCATCGGGGTGTCCAGGCTCATAAACCATTTTGAAATCGTGATTGGTGTCGGGCTGAATGGCGATTACGTTGACGCCCTTACCTCCCGCGCAGGTTTTGGTTCCACACCGTGCATTCTCTAGTGCCTGTGCAAAAGGGCTGCTCTCTCTTGCACCAAAGACGACCTCTTGTCGGCGGAAAGGTTGCCCGTTTTCGGTGCGTGTGGTGTTTGCGTTGGCGATATTGTTGCTGATCACATCGAGGCGGAGTCGCTCTGCGGTGAGACCAGAGGCACTAATTCGAAGCGATTGTGAGAGTGGCATATTTATCTCCTACCTTAGCGTCCACCGTTGATCACGTTCTTCAACGCTCCGAAGTAGCCACCCACGTTTTGACTAAGGACTTCGTAGCGGAGCGTGTTTTCGGCAAGAGCGACAGATTCGGCTTCTAGGTCAACGTTATTGCCATCTAGGCGCGTGGAGGTTGTGTTTTGTGTAACGATCTGGGCTTGAACTTTGGCACAGGCGTGAGAACCACCGCGCGAATCTTGCGCCAGTGCTTGTGAGAGTTGAGACTCGAAGAGCACATCTTGGCGTTTGTAGTTCGGTGTGTTGGCATTAGAAAGATTGTGGGCAATGACCTGATGGCGCAGGCTAGCTGCGTCAATGGCACGCGTTTGCGCGACAAAACGGTCTCCACCAAAGATCTTATCGAACATAGGTGTAGCTCCAATATGAATAAACAAGCTGAAAGGGTGTCTTAGTAAAATTATAGGGAGATTCGCGGGATGATCTCAGTACTTTTTTCAGGAGAGAACGGGAATAGAGGTGATCTAGAATACCAAGCCAGTGGGTGACGAAGCTAGTGCGTTGATTCCGGTACTTCAAGGATGCCACTAGAGGGGGGGGCTGTCAGCCAAAAACGCACTAAAAAAAAAGGACATTTTTTGCGGACAACTCCCCAAAAAGCGGGAACGCTGATGACGTTTTTTCGTATCAGGATGCATACTTGGAGGGCGCGACATCCAGACTGAAAAACTCCAAAACATCGTCCAGTCGTTCCGCTTCCTTCGTGCAGAGAGAGGTTTGATGTTCCAACTTCTTTTGCGTTTCCTCAATAGATTTGCGGGTCTCCTCCATCTGCGCCTGCAACACCGCGATTTTTCGCTCGGAAAGAGAAACATACTCTCCCGTCGTTTTGGAAAGGTGCTCAGAATAGGAGGCAAGAGCCGCTAGTTTGCGAGAAGCGTCCGCGACGATGTTTTCCGGGTTCGCGCCGATAGATTTACCCATTGCGTTGATAGAGACTCGTATCATCTGACGCTTCACCTCTAGCGGCAAGTCGGCTGGCAGGGCAGTAAACATCTCCAAAATCTGCTCTGCCGTAAAGGGTGCGGCAGGGATATTCGTCGCTTGATAGATAGCCGCAAAGTTGGGACTGCCATCCTCACGGACGAAAGAGGGCAAGGGGGTGGGCGCGACTTTGATTTCGTCGAGGTTGGGTCCTTGCACATCTCGCACGATCTGCTCCACCGTCTTGACAGTTGGCGTCATGGCAGGAGTGGCTTTCGCCTCCGATTCCAGTTCGGCAAACATCTGATCGGTAGCAGACTTGGCGGAGGATTTTGCATTTGCCGGGATGCGCTCCTCTGAAACCTCTTCTGGCGGTAACTCGATCAGTAAACCCGCCGCCTTGCGTAGCGTACTCTTTAAACTCACGTCTATTTCCTTTCGTTACTCAATGCGAGAGACCATCCGCTCATAGGGAGCCAACTCTTCCAGCGCAGAAGACATACTATCTGTAGCGACAACCACTTCCTCAATATCCGCGAGAATTTGCTCTGGTGAACGTGCCCGAATTTCGTCGTTGATAAGCCCAAAAGTGTCTTCAACGAGCCGTAACTGGTGACTGATATTCCCTAAAATCTTTCCAATTTTACCCGCAAACTCATCGCGCCTGCTAAGAATGTCCATGCGTTTCTTAAGAACAGCACGGTTTGATTCATCTGTCTCTGCCGCTAATACCTGCTCAATTCGCTCTTTTTCTTGCGTATACTGCCCCTGAATCTCCTCCGCAGTCACCTGCCCCCATTGGTCTTCTGCTTCGGGCACGACATCCAAGCTGACCGCTCTCAGAGGGCGGCGCACCACGTCGTTATGTAGCGGGCGTTTGCGGTTCGGACGCTCTGAAACCCGCTCTTCACTCTCCAAGTTGAGGTCGAAGGTATTACCCACTATTTCCGCATGCAGGTGCTCCAGATAGCTCCTAAACTGCGCCTCTTTCTGCGCGAAGAGCAGAAACTTATCCATCAGATAGTCCAGTTTACGAAGCACTTCCAGAAACCATTCTTTGTCTTCTTGCGAGTGGTCGTCTATCTGCTTGCGAGTCTCCTCCAAACGCATCAAACGCGCCTGTATAGCAGGGCGCAGGGTGGGGAGGATAGCCTCCTTGAGTTTTCTACGCCGCTCCTCAACTTCTGCATCGAACTGTCGCGCCAAGCGAGCCATATACCACTTAGAATCCGGCACTGTTAGCAGATAAGCTGCCTCCAAAATAAAACCTGCCAGAATAGGGATCGGACTTAGAAGCCCGAATGACAAGGCGAGGGCTGTCACCATTCCTACCGCGTTGTGGTTTTCCTTAAATGCTGCGAGATAGCGATTCGCTTTGGACATAGTTTGTGCTAATTCCCGCTTGTCGAGGTGTTGTCCGAGGTGGTAGCTTCTGAATGTTTTAGCAAACCAATGAGTACCTGACTTAATTGGAGAAACTGACTATCGTAGAGCAGAGACTGTGGGCGCGGGCGCTCAAAAGGAACCAGCATATCGTAGATAATACGCGCAGGACGGGCAGAAAAGACGATGATGCGGTTGGCAAGGAGCAGTGCCTCCGATATATCGTGCGTTACGAAGACTACTAGGTTCTTCTCGTCTTGCCATAGATGAAGGAGTGTCTCCTGCATATCGGCGCGGGTTTGCGCGTCTAAAGCCCCGAAAGGCTCGTCCATAAGCACGATAGGTAGGCGCATCGCGAGGGTGCGGGCTATGGCGACGCGTTGTTGCATACCACCGGAGAGTTGTCTGGGGTTTGCGTCCAGCCTATCGCCAAGACCGACTTTGTGCAGGTACTCCGTCGCGAGCTTGCGGCGTTCGACAGCCTCCACCCCATGCGTCTTCAATCCAAACTCCACATTCCCCAATACGGTTAGCCATGGGAAGCAGGTGTAGGCTTGTTGCACAGTCACCGACTGAGGGTCGGGACCCGACACCTGTTTGCCGAGCGCGTACACCTCACCTTTGTCGGGAGATAGGAGCCCGGAAATCATGTGTAGGAGCGTGCTTTTACCGCAACCAGAAGGACCCAAAAACGCCACAAACTCTCCTTCCTCCTGATGAGGTATCAGTATGCTAACGTCTTCTACTACAGGGGCAGGCTTTGTGTTAGGCTGAATGGGAAACGCCTTATGAACATGTCGTATCTCGACAAAAGGCGTAACAGCGGTTTTTTGTTCGTCCAATGTGTTCCTCACCAGTTTAAGAAGCGTCGCCGAATGGCGCGTAGTACCCAATCGGTGGAAGCGGAGATAATAGCGATAGCGATAACACCCGCAAAGACCTCGTCACTACGGTTCAGGCGACTCGCGATGCTTATCGTGTGTCCTAGTCCCGAACTCGCGTTGACCCACTCGGCGAGGATAATATACGTCCACATCAGCCCACTACAGACGATAATCGCGTCCCAAATCTGAGGGAGAGCACCTGGTAGGAGCACGCTCCTAATGAGCTGTAAGCGACTTGCGCCGATGTCCGTCGCTACCGTGACGTAAGATTCAGGGACGTTCCGTATCGCGTTTTTGGTCATCAGTATCATGTAGAAGATAGCACCCAGAAACAGAAACACCGTTTTCGAGCGTTCTTCTATCCCGAACCAGAGAATAATAAGCCCAATAAACGCGGTTGGCGGCACGCTCTTGAAGCCATCCACGAACTTCCGCAAGAGCGCGTCTATTATAGGTACGCTCCCCATAAGCACGCCAACAGGCACGCCTACGAGAATAGTATAGAACATGGCTTGTGCAATGCGCCACATACTGACCCAAATTGCGCCGGGCATCTCTCCTGTGCGAAAAAGGTTTTGAGTACCATGCACAATATCTATGGGAGAGGGAAGGAATAGCCCCGTAACCAGTCGTTTCTCCGGGGCGTATTCGTAGGTAACGAGAAACCACACAAGAAACGCAATGCCTAGCGCGAGCAGACTGAGGGTTGTGTCTGCGCGACGCGAAAGGGCGCCGCGCATCCCAAGCAGGTGCTGTTTTTGATTGGACATGGTTGCGCTGTTTTCTATTGGTGCGTCACAACCACGTCCGTGCGCCGATTACGCGCTCGCCCCGTGTCTGTGCTATTGTCGGCAACAGGCTTAAAGGGCCCGTTTCCCTTCGCGACGAGTTGGTTCCTGTCAATCCCTTTTGAGATTAGATAGTTGACAACCGCCTGCGCCCTCCGCTCGCTCAAAGCGGTGTTTCTGGCAGAGGAGCCTATATTATCCGTATTCCCTTCCACATGAAGGTAGCTGCTAGAGAAGGACTTCGCAAGGGTTACCACTTGGTCATCTAGAATACTATGAGCGTTACCGTCTAGCTCCGCCGACCCTGTTCCAAAGAGAATATGCACAGGCTTGGTAAGAACCGTTTGGGCAGGCTTGTTGGTCGGCTCTGGCTTGACTTTCTGCTTCGGTGGGTCTACCGGAGTCTTCTGGAAGAGAGTGCGAACGAACTGGTCGGCTTTCGCCTCTTCCGGCTGAAGTTGGTGAGAGATATAGCCTCTGCGAAGCCACGCTTGCCCCGCTTGATTGAAGATGCGGTCAAATTCGGGGGCACTTCCGCTCAAGCCAAACATCTTTGTGTTATCGCTTAAATCGGCGAGGCGCACCTTGCTCAACCCGTCTCGAGTAGCCTCCTCGCCCGCCTGCTTATAGGGAGCTTCGTTCTCCATGAGGAGTTGTACGGTCTTGTCTTTGTTACGGTTCGCCTCCGTCGCGCCCTCCAACCAGCCCGACACAAATGCCTGTACTACGTCGGGATGCGACTGTATGAAGCTGTCTTGTGCCACCATAATATCGGCGATGAGGTTTGGTGCGAAAGCGGAGCTTACAAGAACATGGCTACCCGGTCTGCGCTTCACGGCTTCGCTGACAAAAGGCTCCCACACGACTGCGGCAGGCACACGCTTCGTTACAAATGCGTCTCTCGCCGCTTCCTCAGAGTCGCAGTTCACGAGGTCGGTGACGATACGCTTCTGTGCGTCATCGGAGAGGCTTGAGTTGTTGATGTTATACTCTAGTAGCCAGTGACTCGGCGTGAACTGTACGAGCGCGACCCGTTTTCCGGCAAGGTCTTCAATGCGCTGTATCGAGTTATCTGCTACGATAGCATCCCCTCCCTGACTCCAGTCCACCTGCATTATCGCTTTGGCTTTCAAGCCACCTTTCGCAAGGCTAACACCGTTGTTTGCCCAGTAGTCTACGGTTGACCATACGATGTCAACGCCGTCAGGACCTCCTTTGGCGAAGGCTTTGTTGGCTTGGTCGGGGTCTTCTATATCTACAAACTCCACGAGCAGTTTGTGGTTGTTCCAGAAAATACACTCTTTGTTGGGCTTAAAGCCGTTATTTGCGAACACACCTCCCGCGTACCCGGGCCAGTAGACCACACCGACGCGCAATGGGCGACCTAATAGCCCTTGGTCACCAGAAACGTTACTAGTAGAGCCTCCTGTCCCACCACCACGCTGGCTCCACATACGATATCCACCCACAACAAGCCCGATTACCAGAATAAAGATAATCAGTTTCCCCATCGGTTTAATACGCATCTCTTGTCTCCTTTGCAAGCATATACCCTAATATACGGTTCACTTTAGCAAGAGGCTTCAGTGTTTGCTTGCAGTGCGCTATTATGCAAATAATTGTAGAATTCAGAGCAAGTGTTGCATAAACGCCGTCTGAATATTGGCAAATTGGGCAAAACCATCAAGTATCTGTTGTTTTACGCTAGTGAGCGACTGCATGCCAGCGTAATAGCGCAGAGCGTCGTTTGCTCCCTGCATCGCGAACTGGAAGTGATCAGCTTCGACAGAAGTGTGTATCTTTATCCAGTGGTAGGCAGGGCGAGTTACGTCGCCAATGGCAACAGCGTGGTTCTCAAGATAGGTAACAACGTCAGGGTATCGGGCTTTAAGAAAGGCATCTAGTATACGAAACTCCTCATCCGCAAGTATCTCTGATCCTGCGTGAAAGCCGATAGCACGAAGAATATCCGCCTCATCCAGCACATGGTTCAGTGCATAGCCGTCACATATTCTTTGTATGTCTTGCAATAGATCGGGGGTAGGTTGTATCAGGTCATTCAGGGTGGTGTTATCTATCATATAGTATTGTCCTAAGCCTTTGAGAGTGGCTTGGGCAAAAGTGCGGTGGGTGTCTCTGCGCGGAGTGGAGCGGTCATAAAACTCGTCTATGCAAGCGTAGAATATATCTGCGGCGACATGAGTAGCCCTATCGGCAAGGTTACGGATTGGCTCGTCAGGGTCAAGAAAAAGGTTTGGGCGCACCGCGATTTCGCCCGCCAGATTCGCCACTCCTCCCGCGAATGGGGCGTTAAGATAGATATAATGCCCCATCACGCGAAGCATATCGTTGGAACTGGCTATTTGATTGAGTGTGTTGGAGAATATACGGTTTCCCGTGTGTGTGGCAAGGGCAGGAGCGATGTCTTCATGCATTATTGTTAGGTGCTTCATACCGTAATCTCACCTCCTTCTGGCAGACTATTCTCTTTCGATTTCAATAATTCCTGTAAAGTATGTGATTCCAATGAGGAAGATGCTAAACAGAGTTAAGCCCTTACCTGATGATTCAGAAGAGGAGTTCGTATAGCTCAACGCACCCAATACTCCCTATCTGGTACTTGGGGGATTGTTTGATACTGTGCAGGATTATCAAATATACCCGATTTTCAAGGGGAACCCACAAACTTTCATAGAGACCCTGAACCCGAATAGCTTATGAGAACAGAGGGAGAGACGCGGCTTGCGTCTCTCCCTCTGTTTTGTATCTCAAGGCTCTGTGAGGCTATCTCGTAAGAGCTACGATCTTGGTTGCGGCTTCCTGCATAGTGGCGGCAGGAATGAGACTCGCATCCGCGAGAATCTTGGAGCCCTCTTCGGCTTCCGTTCCGGCAAGGCGAACGACGATAGGAACTTTGATGTCGAGGGTTTTGGTTCCCGCAACGATTCCTTGTGCTACCTCTGTTCCGCGTGTGATCCCTCCAAAGATATTGAAGAGAACTCCCTTCACGTTTGGATCGGAGAGTACCAGTTTGAGGCAACTCGTCACCTTTTCAGCAGAGGCTCCACCACCCACATCGAGGAAGTTTGCGGGGCTTCCTCCGGCGCGTTGGACTTCGTCCATGGTTGTCATGGTGAGACCTGCGCCGTTGCAAATGATTCCGACCTCGCCTCCAAGATGCACATAGGCGATACCTTGTCTATGTGCTTCTGCCTCAAAAGCGTTTTCAAAACTGGCTTCCGCGATAGCATTGAAGCCGGTCTGGCGGAAGAGCGCACTCTCATCCACTTGGAATTTGGCGTCTGCGGCGAGGACACGCCCATCACTGGTGACAGCAAGGGGGTTTATCTCAAGCAGAGTGGCATCCGATTCGACAAACGCTTTGTAGATTTGTCGCATGAAGGCGGCAACCTTGTTTGCATAGGCAGGATCAAGTTTTGCGGCAACGATGGCTTCCCGCAGTTTGAAGTCGTGAATACCTTCGAGAGGATCGACGGGCAATGTGATTACAGCCCCGGGTTCCTCTTCTGCCACTGCCTCAATGTCCATGCCTCCTTTTGCGCTCAGAATGAAGACATTGCGCTGAGAGGAGCGATCTGGCACGATGCTGAGATAGTACTCTTGCGTGATGGTGATAGGCTCTTCGATGAGAACCTGTTCGACGGTGAGACCTTCGGGAACCTGCACGGTTTTGAGAACCATGCCAAGCATCTGGGTGGCGATTTGTTCTGCCTCTTCGGGGGAGTTTGCGACTTTGATACCGCCCGCTTTACCACGCCCTCCGCTATGAACCTGCGCCTTAATAACGCCCCGTCCACCCAGTTTTTCCACGGCGAGGCGCACCTCTTCAGGGGTTGTGGCGATACCGGCATTGCGAGGAACCGCCACTCCAAACCCCTTCAGCACGTCTTTTGCCTGATACTCATGAAGTTTCAACCTTGTTCTACTCCTAATTTATCTCGTTGTGAGAGACGACTCTGAAAACGATACCTCTAGAGGGCGAAACCCTCCGTCTGGAGAGAATAGCCCCTTTCAGAACCTAAGAACACGCTTTTGAAAGGTGTTTTGGAGGCTCCTACTATTCGCCGGGCTGCCCTGGAGCTGGTGCTGGAGCACGAAGGGTACTAGACAGTTTTGTACGTTGGCGAAGTTTGAGCAGATAGTCTTGAATACCACGATTCTTCAGTTGCTCTAGGGCTTCGTCACGCTCGGTTGGGGTGAGGTCTTTACCAAGTTTATCAACCCGCAAAAGATGATACCCGAATTGGGTCTTCACTGGCTCACTAACGACGCCGGGCTTGAGGGCAAATGCGGCGGTCTCGAAGTCTTTGACCATGGCTCCCCGCACAAATGCGCCCAGATCGCCCCCTTGGCTCTTGGTTCCATCTTCGCCATACTCTGCGGCAGCAAGTTCAAAGGTCTTCTTACCCGATTTGATCTCCGCTTGAATCTTTTGTATCTTGCTGAGAGCGTCTGCCTCCAGCTTTTTGGGGTCTTCCGTCTTCTCTCCAGGACGCACAGCAGCCCGCTTATTCGTGGTGATGAGGATGTGCCTTACGCGGAGGTAGTCCTCGTTGCTAACGGGGTGACCGAGTGTCACTTTCTCGTAGTCGCTCTGCCAAAGAATCCCTGCTGCAACACGGAGGCGCAAGTTGCGGAGTGCCTGTTCGCGATCAATTCCACGAGAGGCGAGGAACTGATCATCGGTGGTCTCCTTGGGTACCTGTCCTTGCGCACGTAACGAACCGATGACTTTTTTAAGATAGGCATCGACCTGTGCATCCGCGACCTTGATATTGCTCTTTAGCATCTCTTGGCGCATCATCTCTTCGTCTTGCATCATCTGTACAACAACGACAACCTGCTGGGTGGGTTGCTCTTTGAGTGCTTTCAGTGCGAGTGCCTTTGAGATAGTGACCTCATTACGAGGCGGAGTTCCATAGAGTGCTTTGGCAGCCTCTTGCCCGACAATCTGGGCAATGGACTGAACGAGTCCATCTTTATTGTCTTTCTCCATACGCGCAATAACCTGTTCCCATGTGAACTTGGTATCGTTGACCATAGCGACCACATTCGGGTCTTCTTTGGAGGGGGCAGTTTTGCCGGCATCGGGCTTTTTGTCATTCGCTTGCTGTGCCATAAGTGGCGTTATGAGTGCAAGGCTTAACGTTGTGGCAAACAACGCTTTGAGATTGGACTTCAACATACTGTTGCGACTCCTTGTAGTGTGGGGCAGTAAGACCCTGGTGTTGATTTGTTATACGGAATAGGGTTTAAGGAAGTTCACCCTGCACCCGTGAATTGTGAAAGACAAGGCTCACCTCTCCAAGAATACCAGAGGGATGGGGAGCCGTGACAAGCTGTTTTTCCGTTGGATTGGGGAAACGGCTTCCATAGGATTTTCGTAAAGCCTCCAAGTGCATGTCAGGTGTCACGAGATAGCGATTGATGGGGAGGTTCGCGACTTTAATTTGGAGACTGTTTCGACCGGGTTTGAGATACCGCGTGACATCAATTCGGTAGGGAGGGAGCCAAATCGCGCCCACCCGCTGTTCATTGATTGTGATCTCTGCGCTCTCATGCAGTTTCTCACATTGTAGATAGACGAAGCCCTCTTTCCAAGGAATATCGACATCGAAATTAGTGGAGTAGGTGACTTTACCAGAATAGTTCTGCATCCCTTTCCACTGCGACCATGAAGTGAAAGGACCGCTCTGATTTGTGAGACTGAAGTCTTGAGAATCGGCACGAATATCCCAGTTTTGATGGAGTACTTTGGCACTGAGTGCCCCGCCTAAACGTCGTTTTGGGAGTGGAAGTGGTTTAATCTGAGAGGTGCTGGGATTAAAACACACAAAGACCGAGCCTCGTGGAGGCAAGCGTAACTGCAACGTGGTGCGGTTTGCGTTGACAGCGGTCACGGTTTGAGGCTCTATCTGCCCATTAAGCGGATTCCAGAGTGAGGGGAAACGCTCGCCGACTCGGAAATCTGCGGTAAAGACAGCCTCTTTATCGTTGATATTGGTTACAAAGTAGATGTCTTTGTCCTCCACTTTGCGGTGGACATGGTTGATCGGGAGCGTTGTTCCGGTGACCCGAACATCGGGGACAAGAGAAGAGTGCACTAGAGCCGTCGCAATCCCTTCACGGGGGGAAGGAACAAAAATCGCGCGCCCCTCTCCATACTGCTGAATGAAGGGGGCGTGATTACCTTGTGTTTTATGGGGCGCATCTCCGAACATCTCTTGGACGAGAGCGCGGAGGTGCAGAGTTTTTGTAGCACTCTCTTTGCCATAGACTCTCTCCGGCAAGCGCGTAGTGGCGATAACGGTTCCGCCATTACGACAGAATTGGGCGATCTTCTCCATCGATTCGAGAGTAATCCCTGTCAGATTTGGGAGCACGACAATGCGATAGTTGCCCTCTTTGGTAACAAGTCTATCTCCTTGAACACGTACCCATTTTCGCATGGCTGCACTGTCTATTCCATCGTAATTATAGCCAGAGGTGAGTATTTGCTCTATAACCTCAGACTGATGCTCAAAAGACCTCTTGAGCTGAAACTCGGCACTGGGTGAGTTTGGAGCCAAGCGATCTCGCACAGCAAAGTTGACCAAAAATTGCTCTGGCGAGGCGTTTGCATAGGAGTCCTCGGTAGGCAGATAGAGCAGAACATCGGCAACAGGCGTTCCCTGTTGGAGCATCCATTGGCAACGATTGACATAAGCGACAAGATTCGGGAACGTCTCCCACTGGGGGTTATGGTTATTCATAAAAGGACCATAGTAGGGAATCCAGCCCGGAAACTCGGCAGACCTCGGTGAATAAGGGTAGTCTACTCCGGTGAGATCATTTGCCCCTGCGAGAAAATGCAGGTCGCTACAGAGTTTCATATCGGAGAGAGTGTCGGCAAGCCGATTGGGATAGCCTATCCACGTCCATGCCTCTGCATTAACGCGTTTTCGCCCTGCGAGGTGCGCTCCTGAAGCCGCGTAACGCATAAATGAAAAGCCACGCCATTCGTACTGCTCTCCCGAAGGAACATGGATGTATTGCGCGGCAGTGAGCGGTAGGGAAGGGGTTCCATATGCCTGCATCTCCAGGGTTACTCCGGCTTTATTGCTCCATTGGTAGAGCGTTCGAGCAAACTCTTCTTCTGCCATGCGGTGAATAGTGTGCCAAAAATCGTATTTAATGTCTTGTGTCTTTGCCGTCTCTTTGCCAAAGAGTGTTTCTAGGTTTGGTATTAGGTCATAACCGTGTTCACGTCGGAATTGGGCAGGGAGTTCGGATGTCCAGTTTGTTCTGTATACTTCAAGGCTATCGCAAAAGAGGGTGGTTGGCACTATGGAGGCTGTTGCCTCTGCCATGGGACGAACCACACTTTCCAAATAGCGTTGGAGAGCGGCACGATTTAGGTGATTGAGTACGTAGCCTTCTCCACCTAGTGCCGGACGCTTCACCTCCATTTTAGTAGACCCCGCTATAAATAGACGACACGGGGCGGTACTCGTTACAGACAGTTTGTTGCCCTTAATGGTTTTTAGGTAGTTGCGTCCATCCACAAGCGCAGCAACCAGCGATTCGCCTGTTTGGAGGTTTGGGAGAGTGTAGCCTCCGTTCGCGTCTGGAGCAATAGTCACCATGTGAATGCGTTGGGCAGAGTCTGCGAGCCCCACTGTGGGACCTCCATAGGGCCAGCCACTGCCACCCACAAAACCGAATCGCATTCCCAAGAGATGCGATTGCCCTGCGGCATACTGGAGTGTTTTTAGGAAGTTGGGCGAGAGAAAAGTCTGGTTCTGGATTCCCTTGGAGGGGTTGTCTTGGGCAAGCGGGTAGAAGAAACTGGTCATCACTCCGCCGATGCCCGCCCTTTGAAGGGCTTCCAGTTGTCGGTCTATCTCGCGGGGTTCCCATGCGGGACCAAAGACGCGCCAATACATACTCATCCGGTTTTCGACAGGAACTTGCCGGAAGCCTGTAGCGATGGGATCAATCGTTGGCTTTACTTGAGCTTGAGTTACAAGAGGTGCAATGCTGAGTAGTAGTGCTGTTGTAGCTAGCCCTTTTTGGAGCGACATTCTCATTTTTTTTGATTTCATATTGTCACATCTCCTTGGAGGACACGTTGAGTCTCTAAATGTATGTGGAACCTGTGATAGGCTACGACGGGGGCGCTGACGAAGCCTGTTCAGGGGACACATGGGGAGTTCGATGGCGGATCGAACTCCCCTCTTTTTTGGGGGGAAATACCGTCGTGCTATCTTTCCCTCGCAGGGCAGAACGAGGTTAAAACTTTGAGCTAAGGGCATCAGTCACAAGTTAAGGGCAATGGAGGTATATTCATCTCCAAGATTTCGGTGGATTGCCCTTTCCTGCTACGTTTAACGATGCCCAAATCTTTGTTCTCTTTGGCGCAGAGGTAGGCTACAGGGTCGCTAGCCTCTCCC
>CAMCUQ010000078.1 GCA_945878775.1 Chthonomonas calidirosea | reverse complement strand
TGTGTGAACAGCGGGATTATACGGTAGACTAGAGAGGACATCAGGTACTCCGGGAAGAGGATTTGTTTGGCGACTTAACTCTACCTCAGAAGTTGCCTGATGTCGTAACACACTTTTTGTCTACATACTTTTACCGGAAACTAAAGTAGTATGACCTCCTTCTTTAACGGAAGATTGACAGCGGAAATTACCTTCTTACTTCCTTTACGAGCAAGATACCCTACTCGTTTCGCGTAGAACATCGCAATCGTGTCTCACCGTTCCCTCATGTTGAGGGGAACGATGGCACTGAGCATCTACCACGGAAGGGAGAACGTCTTGACGTAGGTCATATACTTCATGGTCTCAATGACGCCCTCTTTCACTCCCAAACCGCTATCTTTTATCCCACCAAAGGGAGAGCTCTCAATCCGATAAGCGGGAACGTCATTGATGTTCACCATACCGGTGCGGAGGTTTTTTATCGCATAGAGTGCCTTATCGAGGCTGTTTGTAACCACGCCTGCCGACAGCCCGTAGGCGGTTCCATTGGCATAATCGACCGCGTCGTTTAGGTCTTTTATCCGAAGCACGGGGGCGAGAGGACCGAATGACTCCTGCATCACCATCTCTGCATTACGAGGAACCTCTGTGATGACTGTGGGGGCGAGTTGCGCTCCATTCCTATTCCCACCAACCAGAACCTTTGCACCTTGTGCCTGTGCTTTCCAAATCACACTCTCCAAATGGATCGCCGACGCCTCGTCAATGACAGTGCCAACGATAGTATTGGGATCGGTGGGGTCTCCGTAGGTATAACCAATCGCTTTTTCCACAAGACGCTCCACAAACTGATCGTGAATACTCTCTTGAACCAGAATCCGCTTGATTGCGGTGCAGCGCTGTCCTGAATTGCGGAACGAACCCTCGGCGGCAAGAGTGACTGCCAAATCCAAGTCCGCATCCTCTAGCACTATTAAGGCATCATTGCCCCCTAGTTCCAATACCAACTTTTTATACCCTGCGGTTGTAGCAAGGTGTTTTCCCACTGCAACGCTTCCTGTAAACGCTAAAACCTCTACACGTGGGTCTTGTGCCAGCGGAGAAGCAACCTCTTCGGTCTTGCCCAGAAGCATACTCAGGCTTTGGGGGGGGAGTCCAGCACGATAGAGAATGTCGGCAAAGAGCAACGCGCAGAGGGGCGTCTTCTCGGAAGGCTTCATGATGATAGGCGTCCCTGTGGCAACCGCCGGAGCCAACTTATGCAGTACCTGATTTAGCGGATGATTGAAGGGAGTGATGGCGACAACGAGTGCGTGTGGCTCGCGTAGAGTGAAGATTTTGCGAGGCTTGCCTTGCGGTGAGACGTCCCCAGAAAACGCCTGCCCGTCATCTCGTAACGCCTCCTGCGCCGCAAAAAGAAGGACGTCCGCACATCTACCGAGTTCATAGCGGGTCTCTCGAATCGCCAAACCCGCCTCTGCGGTGATAAGGGAGGCGAATTCCTCTGAACGTGTTTGTAACTCCTCCCGTGCCCGCATCAGCACCTCATACCGTTGGTAGCGCGTTAGTGGCGTGCGGTAGCCATGCCCCTCCGCGATAGCTCTCTCAACATCGCTACGATTGGCGCAACGGACGGTTCCGACAGTCTCTCCATTGAAGGGGTTGGTGACGGTGAGCAGGTTTGTGCCCTCAGAGGGCTTTCCTGTCACCCAACAGGCGAGTTCTAGCATGATGCGCCTCCATTGATAGCAAAGTCAAAAATATCGAAGTTGCGCGGGTCTGCTTGCGCCTTTCGGTAGTAGGTCGGTGTTAGTGGTTCTGAAAGCAGGAGCGGAACCATCTCCTCATATCGCCCACCATGGGAGCGCAGACCACCCTCCAGCGCGGAGATGTCGTGATAGGCTTCTGTGCGCCCAATAACCACATCCCTTCCACTCAACACCACCAATTCCCCGATCCGATCTGAGGGGAGTTCTAGCCTGCGAACCGCCTCTTCTCGGCGGTAGACCTCGGTGATACCCTCAAGCGTATTGATAAAGGAGTAGACTCTCTCCACCGCGACAGAAAGCGGCAGGTGTACAACGGCAAACGAACCCAACGCGCCATGATGCTTCACATAGGGATCGGTGATGGGCAGGATCACCTTTATACCTGCCCCAAACTCCTCAGTGAGGAGCGTCTCAAGGTAAAGAACATTGGGGCTACCATCGTGCCTCTGTTTCGCGTTCATTCCGTGGTCTGCGGTGGCAGCAACAATCGCGCCTGCGTCCAACAGGTTGCCGATCTCCGTGTCGATGTTGGCATAGAATAGGAGGGCTTCGGGGTCTTCTGGGGAGTAGCTATGTTGCATATAATCGGTGAGCGAAAGATAGAGCAGGTCACAACGTTCGGCACGAAGCAGGGCAACTCCCGCCTGCAAAGTAAATAGGCTGGCTTCGGGGCTGTAAATCTTGGGAAGAGGCTTACCAACGAGTGTGAGCGCATCTGCTATCCCATGCGTCTCTAGTGTGACGGTGTCTGCTTTCTCTGCGGAAAACCCGATGCCCTGCATTCCGTGCGAGAGCATTTCGCGGAGTTTATCTTTTGCAGTCACCATCCCGACACGCCTTCCAGAATGAGATGCTTCTGCTAAGAGGGTCCCTACACGCAAGAATTTTGCACTATTCATCATCACCTCTTCACCCGAGTCGGGATCGAGAAAATAGTTTCCCGATATGCCGTGAATACTGGGAGGGACTCCTGTAACAATGCTCGCGTTATTCACATTCGTAAACGAGGGGAGTGCACCGCGAACTTTGCCCCGATAACCGTGACAGATAAGGACTTGTGTTCTGGGCATTCGCCCCCGCGCAAGGGCGCAATCGAGATACTCATCTGCAGAACCGTCGAGGCATATCACGACGATCGGACGTGCCGGAGGAGTGTAGTGCCTCCCATTACATGTAAAGGGTTGTGTGGATATAGAACTCATGATTTGGCTCCAAGATAGGTGCTAACTGCCTTCTCTGTCACTCCAAAGGAGAGGGTCATACCCGCCCCTCCTACCCCTGTGACGATGGTAGCGGTTGGCTCTGGGTGTAGAATATCGTAGCCTTTTGAGGGGTGCTTCGCGTAAATACCGTGCCAGCGTTGTGCTATCTTTAGGTCTGGGGCATAGAAGAAAGTTCCTAAGTAACCTAAGATTAAATCATCGATGTAGGGGTTATCAAAAGGGGTGATATCCACCCCATATTCGTGAGAATCGCCTATTGTGATTTCGCCTTGTCCATTTTGTGATACCATTACGTGGATGCCGTAGCGGTCATAGTCGGGGTTTTCCTTCGCTACGCGGGCTTTGAGTGCAGAAAGCGATGGGCAGTTCTCGAAATTCTTGTAATGGCGAAGCGTCAACCCTGCCGCCATCATGGGTCCTATTTGCCAACTATCACCATACGCTTGTGAGCGCATCATTTGCAGTTTGCAGGGCTTCATTTGGAGCGATTGCAAGAGATTTGGGTAGAGAGTTCGCACATCATCGCCTGCACATACAAACAGGTGATTGACGCGAATCTCCTCTCCACCTGCCTCCAGAGTGGGAGAGCTGTAGCCCGTGACGGCACAACCAAATCGAAAAGTAATATCGAACGTTTTTGAGAGCCATGCCGGAAGCCCATGCACCACTCTGCGGGGATCAACGCACATTTCCATAGAACTCCACATCGCTCCGATTAGCCCCTCCTCTCGAACGGACTTTGTGCGAGCCTTCACTTCGGAGGGGGATTCGAGAGTGACTTTTGCGCCTGCCTCGCGGTTCATCGCCAGATACTCTTGCAGGACATTCCACTCATCCTCGGCGTAGGCAAGATGGAGAGAGCCGGTTTTTTCATGCCAGATGCCGCTTTGAACGAGTACCGTCTCCCATATTTCACGGCTTCGGCAGGCGATGTCATGCATCTCGCCCAGAGGCTGTCCAATGGGCCACACCATTCCAAAGTTTCGAATGGAGGCTCCCATCGCCGGATCGCTACGCTCTAATACTATAACCCGCAGACCACTCTTTCCCAAATGATAGGCGGTTGCCAACCCCAAAATTCCTGCACCAACGACGGCAACATCATATACATTGCTCATGCACATTCCCTCTCAGTAGCTGTAATTATCTCTGAAAGTATACCGTTCGCACCTGTGTCTGGGGATGCCCTTATCGAAAAAATAACTCTCTGCTCCTGGGAAACAATAGGATGCCGTGTATACGTCAAAGAGGTATGCTACACTGTTAGTAATGAAATAGAGGTTAAAGGATGCTTATGGGGCTTTTTCTGCGACGCAAAGGATTCACTCTCATCGAGTTGCTCGTCGTCATCGCAATTCTAGCGGTGTTATCGGCGATACTTTTCCCTGTCTTTGCCCAATCACGTGCTAAAGCTCGGCAGGCGTCCTGCTCCAACAACGAACACCAACTCGCTTTGGGGGTACTTCTCTATGCTCAAGACTTCGACGAGACACTACCTCCCGTTGCCATTCCTACACTCACAAATAATAACACAGAGAGTTTCGACAAAAAGGGGTCCCTTTGGATAACGCTCATAGTGCCCTATATTAAGAATGACGCCATTCGGAGATGCCCAGAAGACTCACGCGGGAAAGAGAACTCCTATGGCTTGAACGAAAGGCTTTTTGCTGATCTCGCCGACCCGGAGGAGTTGGAGACGCCGATCACGTCGCTCACAGCATTGCAACATCCGGCAGATACGGTGATGCTAGGAGATATTGGGGTGGGGGATGATTTCAAGACGAATCGCCCAGATTCCTATAAAATGGTCTCCCCTTCGTTTCCGCTGAATGATGATGTGGATGCCCGCCCAACGCCTCGGCACTTTAATCAGGCGAATTTGGCGTTTATGGATGGTCATGTCAAGCCCCTCTCGCTCGACAGGTTCTACCTAAACCAGACTCCTCCCGATAAGTGGTTTGAACCTTAATTTCTCGCTATTTTGCTCCCAACACCTTGTTGTAACGACGGTGTCGCTCCACGTTTTGTTTTCTTGATCGCAAATCAGGAGAATGAGAATCTACTATCAGCATCCGTCTGGAGAGCCAGATGAATCGCACCTTCCTTCTCTCTAGTGGCTGAAACGAGGTATACTAAAATACCCCCAAAGAGGCTGAGGGGAGGTGTTGAGGAGTTAAACCGAATGACACGGGTAAAGGTGTGCGGAATCACAAACTCTGTAGATGCACAGAACGCTGTGTTTGCTGGTGCAGATGCGTTAGGCTTTATTTGGGTTCCAGAGACGCCGCGCTACTTGCCAGGTTTTGAGCAAGGCGAATCTGTTCCAATAGGTGTTCCCCCCTTTGTGTCAAGAGTAGCGGTATGCCGAAATGCCAACGAAGCCCCTGAGACTCTAGGATTGCTCTACGATACCCTACAATACTACGATTACACCGCAGAAGTGGAGCAGTGGCGTGGGAGAGTGCGCCTCATTCAAGCATTTCGAGTGCGGAATAGAGCGAGTGTGGATTCCTTGCTATGTTCTGTGGAACTAAAGCCTCCAGACGCCGTCTTGTTAGATGCCTATCACGAAAAGCAACTTGGTGGCGCGGGAGTTACGTTCGACTGGTCACTTGCACTTGAGGTAAAGCAAAAGATGGGTATTCCGCTTATTCTTGCAGGAGGCTTGACGCCGGAGAATGTCGGAACCGCTATCCGACAAGTGAGACCCTATGCTGTGGATATATCTAGTGGAGTGGAAGCCACTCCAGGTAAGAAAGACCCCTCAAAAATAGTGGCTTTTTTTGAGGCAATTCGAGAGGCAGACGCCTCGCTAATGGAACTGTAGAAACACAAGAGCGTCAGAGTAGGAGATAGTGTTCATTGGCTGATCTACCGACAGGGCATTTGACATTCATTATGGCAGATGTGTTGGGAAGCGAGGAGATGTGGGAGGCGGAACCGGAGAGAATGCGTCTCGCTACGGTGCGACTTGACGCGCTCGTTTCAAAGGTGCTTGACCAGACAAAAGGCTATCTCATCAAGCCACGCGGTGAAGGTGACTCGGTTCACATGGTGTTTTATACACCGAAAGTTGCCATTGAAGCCTGTTGCCTGTTGCTTCGTGCCTGCATCAACGAATCCTGGGAGCTAAACACCCCAATCCTGCCCAGATTTGCGGTGCTAACCGGAGAGGGGCAATTGCGTGGATCAGATTACTATGGGAGTGATCTGAATCGTTGTGCCAGACTACGTGCCATTACTCATCCGGGGCAGATCATTATTTGTGAATCGGTGTGGGAGGCAGTGCACGGGGCGTTACCGAACGCCGTTGGACTCAAATTTCTTGGCTCACATAAGCTGAAAGATTTTGAGAATCCAGAACGAATATGGCAAATTCTGCACGCTGATTTGCCTTCCCAATTTCCGCGTCTCACTTCGCCACCGCAACACAACCTGCCTCAGAGTACGACAAGGTTTGTGGGACGAGAAAAAGAGATTCACGAAGCGCAAGAGAGACTGGCGCAGACCCGCTTGTTGACTTTAACAGGTTCGGGGGGGTGTGGCAAAACACGACTGAGCATCGAAGTGGCAAACCAAAGGATCGACCTTGAGCCGGATGGAGTCTGGTTTGTTGAGCTAGCTCCCCTTGCTAATGCGACGCTCGTTCCCCGTGCTGTCGCGCAGGTACTAGGAATCGCAGATCGATCTGGGGAAGCCGTGATAGATACCCTTGTCTCAGAGATCAACGCAAAGCAGATGCTTCTGCTATTTGACAACTGCGAACACATTGTAGGGGCGTGTAGTAACCTCATTGAGAGTCTTTTGCACTCTTGCCCGAACGTTCGAATTATTACAAGTAGCCGTGAACCGCTAGGCGTAGCAAACGAATTAACCTACCGTGTCCCTTCATTGCGCGTTCCCGATGTTGGTAAGCCTCTGAGTGTGGAAGAGTTGAAAGGCTACGAATCGGTGAGCCTTTTTATGGACAGGGTGCAGGCGCAGGTTCCCTCATTTGAACTGACCGAGGAGAACGCCAGTTCTGTAGCACAGATTTGCAATCGGCTCGATGGGATTCCTTTGGCATTGGAGCTTGCGGCGGCGCGTGTTCGGTCTTTGCCCGTCGATCAGGTTGCCACGCGACTCGATAACCGTTTTCGCCTATTAACAGGTGGAAGTCGTTCGTCCTTGCCTCGTCAACAGACACTGCGTGCGCTCATCGATTGGAGCTACGACCTGTTGAACGACGCCGAGAAGATGTTGCTCTGCCGGCTCTCTGTTTTCACGGGAGGCTGGCAATTGGAGGCAGGTCAGACCGTCTGTTCGGGGGCTGGAATGCCAGACAAAATCATACGTGAGGTGATGGATTCACTAACCGACAAGTCGCTTGCGATCTTAGAGAACCGAAATGGTCAACCACGCTATAGGCTTCTAGAGACAGTACGTCAATACGGTCTGGATAAATTGATGGAGCGTGGTGAAGGAGTTCTCTTACGAGAACAGCACCGCGACTACTTTCTGCGTCACGTGGAACAGTGCTCCTCTCTCCTCATGGGACCTCTTCAAGTGGAAGGGCTGAAACGGCTTGAGATCGAGCATGACAATGTACGCCGCGCTTTGGAGTGGTGCTTGGGTGATCCAGAAGGGGCAGATCGCGCCATGCGGTTTGTGGGGAGTATGTGGCGATTTTGGATGATGCGCGGGCATCTCAACGAAGGGCGCACGCTACTTTCAGAGGCACTGGGCAAATCGGGAGGGAAGCCCAAGAGCCTCCATCGTGCTCAGGCATTGACGGGGGCGGGTGTTTTGGCATGGTGTCAAGGGGACTACGCTGAGGCACGTCGGTTCTTGGAAGAGAGTCTGACAATGCGTCGAGCACTCGGCGATCAGAATGGCGTGGCACAATCGCTTAATAATCTGGGGCTTGTCTATATGGAGCAGAGCGACTACCAGACTGCACGAGAGATGCACGAAGAGGCACTCGATATCCGGCGTGATCTTGACGATGAGATAGGCATCCACACCTCATTGAACAATTTGGGCAACTTGGCGTTTTTCTTGGGCGATTACGATAAGGCACGGGAACGCTATGAAGAGAGCCTCGCGATTCGCCGCCAAATTGGAGATCGACAGAGTATGTCGCATTCACTCTATAACCTTGGTCTCGTGCTAGAGCAAAAAGGGGACATTGTGGGCGCAAGAAGCCTTCATGAAGAGAGCCTTGCGTTGCGTCGTGAATTCGATGATCCGCAGTGCATCGCCTACTCGCTCAACAGCCTTGCCAGCCTTGCTCATAGCCAAAAAAATTGGGCACAGACCCGCGTGTACCTCGATGAGAGCCGGAGCATTTTTCAAAGTTTGGGAGATAATCGTGGCTTGGCGCAGACTTGGATTGGTCTAGGAGACTTAGGTTTGAAGCAATCTCATTTGGCAGAAGCAAGCCTTGCCTATTCGGAGAGCCTCAAACTCTTGCAACAACTAAAGGATCGATGGAGTACCGCACGTCTGCTAGATTCCTGTACAGAACTCTTGACAAAATGCTGTTTGAGCAATGAAGCGGTTCAGCTAGCGGGGGCAGCACAGGCACTGCGTGATAGTATTGGAGTTCCGCGTTCGGCGGATGTGGCGCAGATGCTACAGGGGACGTTGCAACAGCTTCAGGACACACTCTCGGAAGAGACCTATAAACAGGCATGGGGAATGGGATATGTGATGAGCATAGAACTGTTATTTTTGTTTGCGGAGTCGAGCTTGAAGCAATGTGCATCGCTAGACACGAAGGCAGGAGCAACGGCAAATTGAAGGGGTTCATACAGTGTAAGCGGAGTGCCTTCACGCTCATAGAACTGCTCGTCGTTATCGCCATTATCGCGATTTTGGCAGCGATCCTTTTTCCTGTATTTGCACAGGCACGTGAACAGGCACGAAAAACGACCTGTCTCTCCAACTTGAGAGAGATGGGAACCGCTATGCAAATGTATGTGCAAGACTACGATGGAGCCTATCCCAACCTCGGCGACCCCTACTTGTGGGTGGGACGCCGCTTTCGGTGGCCCATTATGCCCTATCTGGGGGTGGGGCAGAGACAGCAGGCGGCGAGTTTTGACTCGGCGGCAGGGCAACCGAGCATTCTTCTCTGCCCGTCCGACACGATCTCTGGGAATGGGTTTAACGCGACATCCTATGGCTACTCGGCGTCCTTTTATCACACCCCTGATCAGATCAACGCCATGCATTTGGGCAACTTGAGGCTTGCTCTGAACGATCCCGGACCCGGAGCCGTTTGTGTGACTCAAACGGAGGCAAATGTCGCTTTTCCATCACAAAAAATCCTGCTTAGCGAGTTCTATAATAGTCATCAGCACCCACGCTCTTTAGTGGGATACTGGGGAACTCTAAAAGACGCTCGAACCCCCGGCAATGACCGTTGGGAAGGGGCGCGATTGGTGACTTTTGCAGATGGACATGTCAAGTTTATTCAGGCAGGAAAGATTCATCCCTCTCCTGATGACTGCCCGGACTTTCATCTCACCCACGATGGACTTGCGGGTAAAGATGTAGATTAGGTTCTCTATGGACGCTTTGGCTCGCCAACTCGCTAACCCTTCGCTCCCGCTGGCATTGGTGGTGGCGATCCTCTTTGCAGGTCTTGCCTACACGCTCAAGTGGCTCTCACGTAGTGGTGCGGTCTCTACTGCTGTGATGGGCTTTGTCATTTATGGCTTGGGGAATGCAAAGTTTACGGTTCCGTTGTTGGCGTTCTTTCTCTCCTCTTCTCTCCTCTCAAAGTGGGGCAAGCAGAGGAAACTGCTCCTTTCGGGTAGACATGATGAGAAAGGGGAACAACGCGACGCAGGGCAGGTATGGGCAAATGGGGGCGTGGCTTTGATCTGTGTTCTTGTCTTCTATTTTACGACCCATCCTGTTCCACGCCTCCCTCTGCTCACGCTTCGCACTGTGCTAATGCTCTATCTCGCGGCATTGGCAACCGTTAATGCCGATACTTGGGCTACGGAAATAGGTAAATTGGCACGAAAACCTCCACGGCTTCTTACCACGCTTCGCCCTGTTCATCCTGGTGTTTCTGGTGCTATATCGGAGTTGGGAACGTTGGGGGCAGTGCTTGGTGCTCTCTTTATTCCGCTCCTGGCGGTACCTTTCTGGCATCTGAATGCGGCAGAGCTTTTGGTGGTGACTTGGGCAGGTTTTGTGGGATGTATGATGGATAGCCTGCTTGGAGCAACGCTTCAGGCGCACTATCGCGATGTGAAGACGGGAGAACTCACAGAAAAAACGCGCTTAGTAGGGCGTGAATTGAAGCACGTTCGAGGGTTACTCGGCTTCAACAACGATCTGGTGAACTTGGTAGCAAGCCTCTTCGGTGTTTTGATGGCATGGATTCTGCTCCGCTATGGTATATATCGCTACTACTAGATCAAAACCCCTCCCTCTGGTATCCCTTCTTGAACGAGCCAAACAAAAGTTGCAGGCATCCAAGGGCTAAGCGACATACCAGAACTCTCGTTTGTATCGGGTGCGAACCACTCTGGAAACTGCCCCGGAACGCTCACTCCCTGCGGATAATTCTCGTTTGGAACGAGTGTTTGCGCTAGTCTTTCTGCCAACTCCCACGCCCCTTCACGATCCCTTTGCGCCAACGCAGACGCTACCCACGCCGTGGCATTGGGCCATGAACCGCCCATCAAACCCCACCCAAACCGTGGATTGAAGGCGGGATCATTGCGGCTTAGTGTCAAAATCCCATGTGGGCATTGGAAGTCTGATTCCATAAGCCGAAGCAGAGTTTTGTGGCGTGCTTCCTCGTCTCCTGCACTAAACAGTGCAGGAAAGGCAAGGTCTACTGCGAGTTGTCGGTTTGGCACACCGTCCTGCCGTGTGAGATAGAAGTAACCTGTTTCGGGATCGACAAGTTGGATCATGGCAGCATTTAGGGTCTCTGCGGAGCGCAAAAACCTCTCCGCATCCATGGAACGACCTAGCACACTTTGCAAATTCGCACACGCACGTAATGCCGCCACACAGAGCGCATTCAACTCCGTCAGCTCTCCTGCAAGCCGATAGCCCGGAATAATGTTCCTCCAACTTGCGATGCCCCAAACGTTGGTTCCTGCTCCTGTACAGCAAACCAAGCCGTCTTTGCTGCGTTGTTGCAGTATCCAATCCCCAAGCCGACGGGCGGAATCGGCAAACAGGGGAAGCAGTTTTGCTGTTTCTGGAGCATTTTTATGCATACGCATATGGTGTGCCAAGCCTAGTATGAGCAGAGGAGTCGCATCGTTGATATTTAACTTATAGTCGTCACGCGAGAGGCTGTCGTCCGCTATCCGAACGTATTCTGCCGCTTTGCCCTCGGTATAGAGTGCGTGTTCGCAGAGCATCGTGAGCAGGTGACGGGAATAGTCTGGGGCAAAATAGTCTGCCCCGAACACAAACCACGCGACATCTCGGGTGACGATAGTGTTTCCCGGCGGATCATTGGTAAATCCTTGGTAACGGTCATCGTTGCGGTACTTGTGAAAGACTCGACGCGTACAGGCTTCCCCCCAATACACTGCTTTGCGGATCGCTTCCGAAGGACACTTCTCCGAAACCTGAACGCGAACCTGCCACGCCGATTCCTGACTATGCTCCCCGTCGTGCCTCGCGATATTGGGGTGGGGAGGAGGCGCAAGGTATTCCGTTTCTACCGCTTTCAGGTTCAAACAAACCCAGAGTTCAAAGCAACCATTCGGCTCTACGAGAGCGGAACATTCGGTAAGGAGGAGGTTTGGCTCATGCCATTGCGTTTGTGTGAACGGAGTGGAGGCGTGCAACTCAAGCACCTCTAAGCCTTCTGATTGTGGGCGAGCCAGCAGACATTCGGGGGAGTGCTGAAGAAGGTTCCAACGGCGTTCACAGTCGCGCCAATCGGGTTGTTGGCGGTGTCCCGACGTGATGGAGGGCGAGACTCGCCACCTACATCGGAAGGGTAGAGCGGTTTCTGGCTCAAAACCCGTACCCTGTACCCAAAGGTAGACTCTGGGATGCGTGGGGTCAAGCATAATGTGTTTTGTAAACTCTCCACCGTTGGCATGTCGACAGTGTAAGGATTGGTGGTGAAGATGATAGCCAACCTCCTCTCCACTCCACTCCTCACTGGGTACGGGCTCTAGCGATAACTCTCCTGTGTACCAATGGTTCTTCTGCGCCAGCCACACACCATCCACGTTCGCTCTCGGATCGGCGCGCAAAAAGGTGTGACGATTGCCAAGGCTACATCCACGCATTGCCCTATTCGGTTTTCCGTGCCAAGAGGCGAACTGCATTGTTTTTCTCCCCAACTCGTTAGAAGTGATCCATTGACCATAAGTAGGGTAATTGTTTGGTAAAGAGGGCGCGGAAGAGTCGCGTCTCTCCTTGTACGGTGACATCGGCAAGGGCGCGGTACGACTCCGCACCGATATAGCCCAGTGCCAACTGAAAAAGCCGGTGCTGAGGAAGTTTTATCGTGGTGGCGTCTTGAGTAGCAGCAGAGTGTACAACTTCATCCCCATCCCAGATGTAGAGTAATGTCTCCAATCTCTGTTTCGAATCGCACCGCATCGCCTAATACTAGGGTGTCTACTGCCCTTTTTGCTTGCAAAGTCCATTCGGAGAGTGTGGCTTGGAAGAAGCGTGTTAGATCACACAGTCGCCCCATCCCTTCCTGTCCGGCAGGATAGTGGATATGCTGTTCTGCACCAAAGAGGCTCGATAACGAGATGAAACCACTCTGGGGAGGACAGAGAAATGCGATCTTTTCAAGGCGCATTGCCAGTGCCTTTTGTGCAAAAAAATGAACCAAATCCGCGTAATATGCGGGTGAAGCAACCCCATATTCTGAACATATCAACTCATGCTGAATGGGGTTTGAGTCGTAGTGAGCATCAAAAGCGATATAGGCGACGATACTGTTGTGAGCATCGGTGAATACCTCGACGGCAGGTTGTCGCATATAGCGCGAGCCACGCCTAAACCACTCTTTGCTTGCGCTCCGCACAATGCTACCACTGAGATTCTGGTCCGTGTATTCATGTAGCTTTTTCACCGCCTCTAAATCTGCATTGGCAAAGGGGCGATGATTCAAGGTACTAATCGCATTTTCAGCATGACGGGTCGCGATCTCGATCCGGTTTTCGGGCAGACAGACCTGATACCCAAACTTCTGGTAGTAGTCGGTGATTCCAAAGAGCAGAGAGCAACTAAACCCCTCGTTAGGAAGCCACTCCATGCAGTTTTGCAGGAGCATGCGGGAGTAGCCCTTGCCCCGATAATCATTGCGCGTGCCGACGTTTGCAATGCCACCAACACGCACAGAGCAGCTTCCAAGCCTCATTTGAAGATCGACTACATCGAGACTACTCGCCTCCACACCCTGAATATAAAGCGTGTGGCGAAATCTATCGCCATTCTGCGTAACACGAATCTCGCTATCCAATTGCCAACTTCCTTCTAGCAGAGACTTCCTGCCCTGCGCCTCTAATACTACCCCATTTTCCTCTCAAGAAGGGCGTCACAAGTGGTATACTCTGGATAACTTTGATGAAAAAGGATGGGAAAAGAGTGCCACGCACACGCGCTATCCAAGTGCGCTTGGATGAGGAAGAATATGAATGGCTACGACGCAAAGCACACTGGGAAGGGCTACCTATGGCGACCCTTCTGCGTCGGCACATTCAGTACCTCATTGTTGAAGAGGGCTATTTGCGTCCACCGGACGATGAGCCTCAAGATTTTGGTTACGAAAAAGAGATGATGCAATTTGTGGTTTCTGTTCAGAAAGAGCTGGAAGAGGGGAGCCTCTGAGTGTTGAGGAAGGAGTAGGAGCGTGTTTACAGGACTTGTTGAGGAGTGTGGCGAGGTTTTGAGTATTGAAAAGGTAGAGCGAACGGCAAAACTGACGGTACGCACTGTTCGCGTCCATGAGGGGGCGCAACTGGGAGATAGCGTGGCTATCAATGGGTGTTGCCTGACGGTTGTTGCTATTGAAGGGGAGGCACTGACTTTTGAAGCGATCCCTGAAACACTCGCACGCACAAACCTCGGAGGATTGGGGCAGGGGAGTTTTGTCAACCTAGAGCGTCCTTTGATGGCGAATGCTCGCCTAGGGGGGCATTTTGTGCAGGGGCATATCGATGGGGTCGGCGAAGTAATCGCCGTTACTCCTGATGAGAACGCCGTGATTTTGAAAATCGGTATCCCGCCCGCCCTGCAACGGTATTTTGTAGAGA
>CAMCUQ010000077.1 GCA_945878775.1 Chthonomonas calidirosea | reverse complement strand
GCAAAACGGACACTACATTCGCTATTTGAACGCCTTAACTGGGCTACAGCAGAAGATTCTGGAGTTGTCGGGATGTTCTGCTGGTCTCTATGTGAGGCTAACCACCCAATTCGGGATTTCCCCCGAAAAATGAGCGAACCGAGAGTAATTAGAACGTGTGCCATAAATAATGTTTTGCGCCCCGCGTTCTGCCCGTTTTCTTCGGTAAGGAGTTCAGACTGTGTACCCCCCATCTTTACACAAACTGTATCCGAGACGGCTCCCTTGCGCCTTCTCACTCATTGAGTTACTCGTCGTCATTGCCATTATCTCTATCCTGGCAGCCCTTCTTTTTCCTGTCTTTGCCTCTGCCAGAAACAAGTCCAAAGAGATTTCCTGTGCCTCAAATCTCAGGCAAGCAGGTATTGCGTTTGGCATGTATACTGCCGATTATGATGGGATGTATCCCCTCGCAGTGGATCCCGCAGACCGCGATACACCCCAAATCTGGAACACATTTCCGGCTTTCCAAGCCCAAATTCCAGAACTCCCGTGGTTGCATGAGGTTTTGCAACCCTATGTGAAGTCTAAAGAGATGTTCCACTGTCCTTCCGACACGGGAATCGGTATTGAAGACTTCACCGCCTTACGTTTAGATGCCCGTCCTACCAGTTTTGGGAAGTACGGAACCAGTTATCTCTACCGCACAGAAGTGGCGGTTCGAGGAATGCGAGAGGAGTCTTTTGAAGACGCCACAAGAGTCAATCTCTATATGGATGGCTCTGGAATATGGCATGGAAGTGGACCCTCGGACGATTCCATAGGCGTCGATAACTGGAATAAAAAGGGACCTGCCCTTCAAAACAGGCGTTTTAATACCCTCCATGCCGATGGACATATGAAGAGCCTACATTTTCAGCAGCTGGATAAACTTTGGCAATCCCTGCTCTGAAACTGTGCCGCCACCATCAGAATATTTTTGATTAAAAGGTCGAAAAACCACTATGTCGGAACGAGAAGTCACCACCAACGAACACATGGGCAGTGTCACAGAGTACGCGTCAACTCCTACGAACCTCCTTCCCACTTATGTAGTCGCGTTGCAGTCTCCCGAGGCGTTCGATTCTTACTGCTATACTATCGAAGCACGCCTCAATGCACAAGCAACCCAACGCAAACGGTTTTTACAAGCTGCCAGTGATCGCATTTCCAACCTTCAAGGGGCAGCACTCGCCATCAACGATATGGGGATGTACAACGAACTCACCCAATGTCGCCAAATGGTTCAACAGATGCTGGATGCTACTCAATCCAGTAGCCCCGTTCAAGAGGAACGGCACTTTAGCGTGCCAATTCCCGTTGCGCCACCTCCCCCAAAGTTGCGCCCTCTGGAATCAGTCATTCCTGCGCCGCAAACGATACCCTCGTTTCCAAGAGAGGCAGCCAACTCCGATTCTCTGGCTCCGCGCCCCTATATCCCACCAGAGCAACGCCTCCCAAGGCGCCCGATGCGCTCTCTTGTCGATATTGAAGCCGATGCTGTCCGTATCCGTGCCACTCTCAGCACATGGGAAGAGACCTTCCCACTACGTACAGGAGAAAACGAGTATCATATCCCCAACGCCTTACGCTTGCGGGGCATCGCTTGTCGTCAGCGCAAGCTGGAAGAAGAGGCAGGCGAGATTGAGGTTGCAGAGGTCACAGAACTCGGCAAGGATATAGAGAGCCTGCTCAGCAATGCAGATGATGCCGATTACACTGTTGGACGAGACTATCAGCTAGAGCCTGCGCCCACCGTCTACCAGTGGGGAGAGCTTGCAGACCGTTATGACGAAATGACCCGCGCCTTTGAAGCGTTTCTTTGGTGGCAAAACAACGGCAAAGACCTTGCCCTTGTGGACGTACAACCCCTTGCGGAATCTATCGCCGCCATTCAAGGACGCTTCAACCGCCTCCTCTATCGCGTCAATTCACGGGATCAATTCCAACAACAACTGTATGAAGACCTGCGCTCCTGGGCAAAAGAGGCACAATGCTACCTCTACAGCCTCCGCCCCAAAGTACCTATAGAAGAGCTAACAGAGCGATCTGCCACCCTCGATGAGGCTTGGGATCGGGCAAGAGAGCCTGTTCACCTTGCAGAGCAACGCAAAAAAGCCCTAGAGCATCTCGGACACCTCGCCTCCGCGCCCGGTTTTGGTGAGGAGACGGCACGCGATTCAGAACGCCTTCGCATAGCCCTGCATCGTATCAAAGAGCTGAGGATTTCTGCAGGAGACCGACGGCTTAAAGAGGCACTTTTGCCTTGGGCAGCCCTCCTAGAGACCGAAGACCAGTTCCGAGATATTCTGCGCGAAGTCACAGGAGAGTGGGTCAAACGACTGGAGCTTGGGCAACTTGATGACTCTACCCCGAATAGTATTCCCCTCAGCAGTCTCGATAAGGAACTGAGAGCGGTGCAAAGTGCTTTGCGAGGAAGTTGCGTCCTCATCATTGGAGGCATTACCTCAGATGAGTTGCAGGAGCGCTTCGAGAAGACCTTTGAGCCGAGCGTCTTGGTATGGCAAAACGAGCAACCCACCAACACGCTTGAGGACTTTGAGGCAGAGATTCGCCGTGCAGATGTAGTCATCTTGGTGACCCGCTACAGTCGCAAAGAGTGGCTGGAAGCGCAAGCCCTCTGTATAGTCGATAAGAAGCCCTGCTATCGTGTTCTCACCGTGTCGGACATGGGATACCTCATCAAGACACTCTACGAACAACTCGGCTAAACACCCCTCAGTACACCTTTTGGACATCCCTCGCAGAACTCTGGGAGGGGTGTCCGATTTCTAGGAAGGAGAACAAACGTGAAAGGTTTGCGACACTCGCCCTTTCTCGTGGCGTTAGGGTTCCTCTGGCTCTCCACAACGCTCTCGGCACAAACTCTGCCCAACCTCAATGTACAACGCATCAAGCTCAAGAACGGGCTGGTCGTGCTGGCATTGGAAGACCATACTGTCCCTTCTATCTCATTCTATACGCTCTACAAAGTCGGTTCCAGAAACGAACACCCCGGCATCACAGGTCTCTCCCATCTCTTCGAACACATGATGTTCAATGGATCGGCACGATTCAAACCCAAGATGTTCGACCGACTCATTGAGGCAGGAGGGGGCTATTCCAACGCCTTTACTACCTCCGATACCACCGAGTACTTTGAAGAGGTCTCCTCTGCAACCCTCGATACCGTTCTCCAACTGGAAGCCGACAGAATGCGGGCATTGAAGCTCGACAGCGAAAACCTGGAGCAAGAGCGTGGCATTGTGAAGGAGGAGAGGCGCGTCAATACAGACAACACTATCCCCGGCTCCATGTCCGAGCTACTCTGGAATCATGCCTTTCTTGCCCACCCATACCATTGGGACACCATCGGCTTTATGAAAGACCTCGACGCAATTCAGGTTGCGGATGCCCGTGCCTACTTCAAAATCTACTACGCGCCGAACAATGCGGTTGTGGTCGTCGTGGGTGATTTCAAAACGGCTACTCTCTTTGCAGGCATCCGAAAGCATTTCGAGGATATTCCTGCCCAAGCCACACCGCGCGCCGTCGTCAACTCAGAACCCCTCCAACAGGGCGAAAAGCGGATTCTCTACTACCGCCCTGCCGAACTGCCTGCCATACATTTTGGCTATAAGATCGGTAACAATCACGACGCGGACGATCCTGCCCTCGACCTCCTCAGTAGCATTCTCTCCAGTGGAGATAGCTCCCGCCTCTATAAAGGTCTCGTCTATGAACAGCAGATCGCAACTGAGGTGAGTGCTGGCAACGAATCTCGCCTCGATCCCGGTCTCTTCACCTTCTATGCCCAGTCTGCCCCCAATCACAGCATAGAGGAGGTGGAAAAAGCCATCTACAACGAACTAGAGGCGATCAAAACAAAAGGTGTGACAGAGCGCGAACTCCAAAAGGCAAAAAATGCCCGCCTCTCTGGGGTCATTGGTCGCTTCTCCACAAACCTCGGACGTGCCGGACTGCTGGCAACCTTTGAGGCTCACTGGGGAGGTTGGAAAAGGCTCTACGAAATGACCTCCAAATACGAGAAGATCACACAGGCAGATATTCAGCGTGTGGCGAAAAAATATCTCAATGAGAGAACCCGCACCGTCATCCTCCTGCGCCCTGAAAAGCCAGAAGGCGCAGGACAGTAGGAAGAGAAAACAGGATAACACCCTATGAAACTGAATACCAAAAGCCTGTTGGCACTTCTGATGGCAGGGCTTGCTCTAATCCCTCTCTCCCTGTCTGCCCAAAAACTGAACCTGCCTGCCGTCAAACGCGCTCAAGAGCCGAACGGTATGCGTACCGTCTTGATGGAGTACCCGCGCGTCCCCTCCATCACCCTCATGGCAGTGTTTCCTGCGGGGAAAGCAACAGACCCTCCGGGTTCCGCTGGCATCTCAGAGATGGTGGCAACCCTCATGCGCCGTGGCACGTTGTCACGTACCGCCAACCAAATCTCCGAAGAGATCGATTTTCTGGGTGGCACGTTGGGAGTGGACGCGGGAACCGATAGCATTATTGTCTCTCTGAGTCTGCTCACCAAAGACCTCGACGCGGGGCTAGACCTGTTTGCCGATGTGATCCGAAACTCTCAACTTCCAGAAGACGAATTGGAGCGCGAGAGAAAGCTGGCTCTCGCGGGCTTGCAGTCTATTGGAGAAGAGCCTCGTGCGGTTGCAGGGATCGCAACCCCTCAGTTCTCTTACGGCGATCATCCGTATGGTGGGACACAAACCCTTTCTTCGCTCAGCAAAATCACGCGCGAATCGCTTCTGGAGTACTACAAGCAGAGTATTGCACCAAACCAGATGATCCTCACCGCGGTAGGAGATTTTAAGGCGGAGGCACTCCTTGCCAAGATTCGTGCCAAGTTTGGAGACTGGAAGTCCGCCGATCTACATATCAACGACCTACCAAAAGTAGTGAGTAAACCTGCACATAACGTCCTGATTGATAAGCCAGACGCCACGCAGACACAGGTACGCCTAGTCCGCCCCGGCATCTCCATCAACCACCCTGATCACTTTGCCGCCGCGGTGGCAAACACGATTCTGGGGGGAGGCTTTACGTCGCGCCTTACCGACGAGATTCGGGTCAACCGCTCCCTCACCTATGGGATCGGGAGCAACTTCCAAGAGCATCTTTTAGGCGGTGTCTTCCAAATCTCGACCTTTACCAAAGTGACCACCACCAAGGATATTCTGAAAGCCACAAAAGACGTACTCCAAAAGACCGCCGACCAGGGTTTCTCTGAGGAGGAGCTTCGCAAGGTGAAGGGGTACATGGCAGGGCTATTCGCCATCAGCGCGCAGACGCCGGGCGCACTTGCCGCGCAACTAGCAACTCTTGAGCGCAATGGGCTGCCCAAAGACTATCTTATCACCTATCTCCAAAAGATTCAGGCAGTCACTCTTGCCGACGTGAATCGTATCGCCAAGACCTACTTCAAGCCAGAGAGTTTCTCTATTCTGCTTGTCGCGCCCGCAAAGAAGATACAAGACCAGATCAAGCCTTTTGGCACATTCGAGATAAAGACCGTCGAATCGCTCATCAAATAATGATGCTGCGAGACTGGAGAGGGCAAAGATGCTGACAGAAGAACAGAGAGAGCAGTTCTTTCAAGTGGGGTATGTCGTTGTTCCACATATCTATACTCAGGAGGAGATGGAGCCTTTGCGCTCTGAACTCTCTGAGATCATCCATTCCACTGCCGCACGCCTCCACGCGGAAGGCAAAATCTCGGATACCCATGCAGAGGAGGGGTTCTATACCCGCCTCACACGTCTTATGGACGATCATCCAGAACTCACATGGGACTATCTCCGTGCCATTGAGGGCAAAGGAGGGGGCGGACACACAGGGGAAGCGATGTTTGACCTTCTCACCCATAAGGGGCTATTGGATATTATGGCTCAGCTAGTAGGGGAGGAGATAGTCGCCTCTAGCGTCTATCGCATTCGCCCTAAAGTGCCGGGCTTGGAGCGTGGAGCGGTCCCTTGGCATCAGGATTCGGGTTACTTCGCCTCCCACTGCGACAAGGAGATGATCGTCACCTGCTGGATTCCCCTTGTTGATGCCACTCTCGAAAACGGCTGCCTCTATGTTATTCCAAAGACGCACGAGAATGGGGTATTTGCTCACAAATCACGGGGTCCCAGTGGCTACTTGATCATTCCCGATGCAGACTTACCCTTGCCAGAGGCAGAGGCGATTCCGGTTCCAGTGCCCGCAGGGGGCGCGCTTCTTCTCACCAATCTCACCCCTCACTGCTCCTATCTCAATACAACAGACACGATTCGTTGGAGTCTCGATCTGCGCTATCAGGGGCGCGGTGCGCCCACAAACGCCTTTCAGACCCCCGGAGAGTTTGATCTCAATGCACCCCCTACCGAGATAGCCTGTTACCCGCCAGAGGGGGATTTTGTGGTGAGAAGCCGACGCGATCCCGCCTCGGTGCATACCTATCGTCAGTACGTGGAGCGTAGAGCCATGTATGATAAGGTCTCCCTGCCAGTGCCTGGGCGTTCTTGGGAGCCATATCAACCTTTAGTAGAGGCAAAATAGAGAGTCTATGGAGATTTTAGTGCTGGGAAGTGGAACCTCTCATGGTGTCCCAATGATAGGTTGCTCGTGTTCTGTATGCCGTTCCGAAAACCCCAAAAATCGGCGTTTTCGCCCCTCTATCTTGGTGCGTAATGGAGAGGAGACTCTGCTGATAGACACCACGCCGGAACTCCGCTTACAGTGCCTACAATTTGATGTGAAGCGAGTGGATGCCATTCTTTTCACCCATACTCATGCGGACCATATCTTTGGGCTGGACGATGTACGGCGGTTCAACGATATGCAAGGGGTAGACTTGCCCGCCTACGGCGATGAAGGAACCCTCGCAGACATTCGGCGCATCTATCCCTATATCTTCACAGCAACGCAGATGGGAGGAGGCAAGCCACGCCTCAAACTTTTGGAGGTTCCACGCCAGTTCTCTCTGTTTGGGATGCAAATCCAGTCGTTTTATGTGCTACATGGCAAATTGCCAGTGCTTGCCTATCGGTTCGATTTAGAGGCGACCAAAGAGGCTCCCGCACAGAGCTTTGCCTATGTCACCGACGTCAGCTATATTCCGCCGGAAGCGATGGAGAGGCTACAAGGGCTTGATGTTTTGCTGTTGGATGCGGTGCGCTTTGACCCACACCCCACCCATTTTGGGCTTTATCAGGCATTAGAGGTTATCCAGCAGTTGCAGCCTAAGAAAGCGTGGCTCACGCATCTTTCACATCACTTCGATCACGATAAAGTAAATGCAGACCTACCCGAAGGGGTTGCACTCTCCTACGATGGTTTGAGTGTGGATGTGGGGCAGATTTAGGCAGCTTGAGCAGAACAAAGACCCTGAATCACTTTTTTGACTTCGCTCTCAACCTTCTCCCCTATCATATCGTACTGTGCTTGCTCCAAGCCAAGCAAGACCTGTACCATGGGATCGAGGGTATGTATGGCTCCTTGAATCCCAAAACCCAACCCATGCTGATAGGAAAGTATATTCGCAACATGAACAAAGCAGGAGAGGTCTTGTGGGTCTGTTGCTATGGGGGTGTGGTGGTGCTCAATGGCACTCAGATACAGATCGGGTAGCCCCCAACGAATAGCGACCTCTGCCCCTATCTGCTCATGGGTGATTGTCCCCAAAACCAGCCGCTCCGCTTCAAAGTCCGCCATATTTTCAGAACGGGCGCGAATGGTTATCTCCCGTGACTCACTGGGAAGAAACATCGCGATGGCAAGTTTTCCAATATCGTGCAGTAGCCCCGCAAGAAACGCCTCCTCTGGCTTGGGATAATGCTTTACCGTCGCGATCACTTTGGAGATACAGGCGACCGTAATGGAGTGTTGCCAAAAGGCGGCAGTGGAGAAGTGTACCCCTAGTGCTTTTGTGGCACTAGACGATTGCAAAGAGACCATTATGCAGATGGAGCGTACCGTGTCGAAGCCGAGAAGCGCCATCGCCCTCTGCAATGTGGTAATTCTTCCTCCTCCTCCAAAGAGAGGAGAGTTCGCCGTCCGAAGCACTTTGGCGGTCATCGCGGTATCTTGAATAATCAGCCGCTCATAGTCTTTGGGGCTAACGGTAGGACTATCGGGAATATTGAGCAGTTGGGTTGCAACATGGGGCAAAATAGGCAAAGTGCTTGCCCGCGCCAATTGCACTTCAAGGTGCTTGTAGTTTAACATGGGTTTCTCTCTATAAAGGACACTGAAGGATACTAGATTTTCGGCTACGAAGAGGGTAATGTTTAGGGAAAGAACGAAGAGAGTTTCCTCTTCTCTCTCGCCACTATTAAGGAGATGTCTTATGCTCGCTCAATCTGAGATCGACTCGTTTCATGCAAATGGATTTCTTATTTTGCGCCAAATGTTTTCGGGAGAGGAGTTGCGCCTCTTGCAAGAATCGGTGGACGCCATTCAATCTCTAGGAGTTGCCAGAGAGGGTGATAACCACCTCTATGCACAGGGTCCTCATGGAGAATCGGTCTATTGGCGTTCTGAAAAAATGTGGACGAGAGACCCCATCTTTCGTGCAGTGACCGTCAAGCCTGCCCTTTTGGAAGCCATTGGGCAGTGCGTTGGGCAAACTTTTTTTCCTTGGAACGATTCGCTCGTCGTGAAATTGGCGGAGCAGGGAGCGGCTGTCACATGGCATCAAGACCCTCCCTACGGCACTCCTTACGGGGATCATAGCCGTACCAGCACCTACTCTGTTCCCAATTTTACCACCGACATCTATCTGGATCATTCGGGACCCGATAACGGTTGTGTGTGGGCGATACCGGGGCATCATCTTGTGGGGCATATCGACCTCTCGCAGTATAGTGAGGAGGAACTCTTTACCCGCTTTGGCGCTGTTCCTGTAAAGATGGAGGCGGGCGATGTGCTTTTCCATGCGCTCTCCACCCCTCATGGCTCTCGCGCGAACACCTCTTCGATACAACGTCGGATATTCTACATTCACTATCTTGCCGACGAGGTATTTTTCGAGGGATATGCCAAGACGGGAAGCGAATGGGTGAAGCAGAAGCCGGGTTGGGGGGAGACTCGTAAGGGGCTGATTGAGGAGATGATCAGAGCACGTCAAGAGTTTGGTTGGGAGGACTATCGGGAATCGAACACTCTCTGCTTTGGTGAGGGGGGCTTTCTGTTCACCGCCACGCCCACCACGCCCGAACGCCATTGGGGGGATTTGGCAGCAGCCTACACTCCAGAGCAGTACGAGAAACTGCGTCGGCTGGAATAGCACAAGTTTGACCTCTTTCACCTCAGCCGCTCAAAGGCAAAATGCCCTCCTCTTCCAGTCGAAGAGAAGGGCATTCTTTTATTTACAAGCGGTGAGACAGAGAGGACTACATCCCCTTCTTGCCACCACCACCACCCATTCCAGCAAGTCCGGGCATCATACGTCCGCCAATAGCAGCTCCAGCCGATCCTCTAGCACCGCCACCCATCATGGCTCCCATGCCACCCATCATGGCGGCTCCACCACGACCACCGGTAGAAGCACCACCACTGGTAACGGCAACGTTCTGGTTTTCTCGCAAGGTAACGACCAAACCTGAAACCCTCGACGAATCCGTCGTTTTATCCTTGATGAGAACCACTTGGAAATGATGCTTTTGTAGATAGCTCAAGACGGTCATCTCACCGTTATTGATCAAGCGAGTTGTGTCGGGCCAGCCATAAGTACGGTAGATTTCGGGAAGAGTGGAACCAATCGAGATACCTCGTGCAGTAACGGAGTTACGGAAACGTCCGAACTCGGTAATCGTCTCCACACGCCCATCTTTGTTGAAGTGGTAGTCGATAACGCGCTCAGCACGTGCGTCTAGGTAAGACCAAACAAATCCGCCGCTATCGCCGAAAGTATTACCAGCAGGAGCAGCTGCCGTGGAAGCACCAGGCGCACCAGCTTCACCATCTCCGCTACGCCCACCAGCAGGAGGTCCGCCCATACCGGGCATACCACCACCACGACCGCTCATGGCAGCCATCATGCCAGCAGCGCCAGCAGGAGGTCCGCCCATGCCAGGCATACCACCACCGCGACCGCCCATGGAAGCCATCATGCCACCACCAGCGCCGGGACCAGCACTCGCAAGATTCGCGCCACTAGACTGCGTTGTGTCACCATACCCGGTCACACCTCCGGTCAAAAGCCCATTGGCATCACGGGAGTAGATATAGCTCGCAATTTCATCCTTGCGGAAGATACGGCTTGGTGCACCAAAACGGTCCAAGACACTCTTATAACTCTGCAAAATGCGAATTCCGGCAAGGTTCTTCTCAACACCACTCGCACTCCGCGTCGGCCGTTGGGCATAAAGCACGGAGGACGCCGCAGGCACGAGAGCGGTTGCCAACAAACCAGCCATGGTAAGGGAACCGACACGATTCCTACTTCTCTTCTGCATGCAATTTCTCCTTAAAATCTGAACGAACCTCTACACGAGGTTCGCCCAAAAGACCGATACGCCTACTTGACAGCGGCGAGTGTGATACCGATAACCTGATCTTTGACGATCTGGAACGCCGTTTTCTCTTTAACACCGTAGCGGAAAGTCATTTTCGTCCCAGCTTGCTCTCCGTCGTTGCTCCAGCCATAAACACGCAAAAGGCGGTTCATCGTGTCGCCCAATCCAACGCCCTTGGAGGTAGGAGAGCCACCCGCATAGCCGTACTCTTGGATCTGAATGACTTTGCCATCACGATTGAAGAGAAAACCATAGTAGTAGACGAGAAGACGCTCTTTGTTGCGGGGGTCTGGCTTTTTGAAAGTGTACCACCAATAGGCTTCACCGGGGTCTTGCTCTTCTTGTGCGGAGGCAGTGCCACCTACAGATGCAGTACCAACAGCGGGTGCGCCGCTCTCGTCATCTCCACCACGCTTACCGGAACTGAAACCAGGAAGACCACCACCGCGACCGCTCATAGTAGCAGCCATCATGCCAGCAGCACCAGCAGGAGGTCCGCCCATGCCGGGCATACCACCACCGCGACCGCCCATGGAAGCCATCATGCCACCAATGCCAGCAGGAGGTCCGCCCATACCGGGCATACCGCCACCCATCATTCCGCCCATCATGCCCATGCCACCGCCGGCACTGGCAAGCCCTGGCGCTCCTGTACCTTTATTGAGTACATCGGGTGCTGTGACATCTCCTCCAGCTCGAACGCTTTTTGGAGGACCATACTTTTTAAGTACAGTGGTGTAGGAATCGTAAAGACGAATACCCAGCAGTGACTGGCGGGTGGTGGTTGTTTGAGCCAAAACAGAAGAGCCTCCTACCCCCAAAAGCGTTACCGCTCCGAGAGCCATTAGCCCACTCTTCAAACCGTGTCGTATCGACATTATAGAACTCCCTCCTCAACTCAAGCGTCGGGAAAACTGACAATCTAGAATTATATTCCTTAATTGTACCCCGTCATAGCCTACGAAGCATAGAAATACCTTTCACGATTCGGTATTCTTCGCAATGTTTCCTGCCAAATCTACAAAACAGGCAAGAGAATCTGAAAAAATTTATTCACTCGCGCGACGTTTGCGCTCTCCTGCGGTTCGAACTGCCTCTTGTTCCTCTTTACGCGCCTGTTGGAGTCGCTTCTCAAGAGTCTCCATTGTCACGAAGGTATAGCCACGTTGGCGCAATTCTCGCAAAATGGTAGGTAATGCCTGTAAGGTATTGACGCGTCCATTATGCATCAGTATCACTGCCCCCGGGCGCACCTGCTCCAAAACCGCTTTTACAACCTCTTGTGCGCTCAAGACTTCAGAACCGTAGACATCCACCGTCCAGAAGCCGGGTGTCAGTCCCCATCGCCTCACGCTACTCTCAACGGCACGGCTCCAGTTCCCCCCTGGTGGGCGCAGAAAGTGGGGCAGTTTGCCCGTTGCCAGTAGGACCGCAGTCTGTGTCTCCACAATCTCCCGTTCAATCTCTTCTTTGGTCAGCCGCGCCAAGTTGCGATGCGTATAACTGTGGTTCGCGATCTCCATACCCGCTTCGGTTATTTTGCGGGTTAGTTCTGGGTTCGCCGTTACGTGTCGCCCGATCACAAAGAAGGTTGAGGGTGCTTTTGCCTCTGTCAAGAGTTCGAGGAGAGGCTCTGTCATCCCCGATTTGGGTCCATCGTCGAAGGTAAGCGCAACGAGTTTTTCGCCTGCCATACCTCCATACATCGCAGGGTTCCCCTGCTTCAGCCCCTCTATCTCCAAAATACGCTGTCGTATAAGTTCCGTCTCTGGTCGAATGGCAACGGAACGCCAATACCATTTACGCGCCTCTTCTCGTTTGCCTTGTTGTCCCAACCAATCTCCCAGTGCAACCCCACACATACAACGGTCTGGCTGAAGTGTCAGTAGATTCCAAAAACGGGCATAAAGTATCTCACGCTTCTCTCTCTCTTGCTCCGTCGTCGGCTCTGGTTCTGCATTCAACACCCGAATGCGTCGCTCTGTCTTCTTAACCTCAGCCCCATTCGCATTGAAATGCGTTATCAGGAGGCTATGGGAGCCATTTGCGACTTCGTTTGATCTCCAAACTATCGTATAGGGACGTGAGCTGACCAAACCTATCGAACGTCCATCTACTTCATACATGACATAGGTGACTCTCGCCCCCGCTTCACCGGGGTTCAGCTGCACCTCTCCATGGAGAGCCTCCGCATCGTTCCCTGCAATCTCTAGCACTTCTGGATTGGGAAGCGGGCGATAGCCCGTAAGCAGAGGGCGACCTCGCTCAAACGTCATCAAAACACCCCAAGACTGGCGAAGAAGCGCATTTGGTAACGGCTTCAGGGCTTTTCTAAGCCCCTCCTCCCCTGCGCCCTCTTTTCGGCGTATCGCCTGCATCCCCAGCAGAGCCTGATAGCCTGTGAGCACCGCTGTTGATAGCTCTCCCTTGGGCAGTGAGACAGTCCCCACGTTGAGCGTCTTCAAATAGCTCTGTGCTAGCCCAATAACCGCCTTATCTCCCCCGCTTCGCTCCGCAAAATCCAGATTTGCCTGTGCACTCGCAAAGTCCCCCTCACGAATACGGCAGAGTGCAATCCCATACAACGCCAATCCCTTGAGGCTCGGCGTTTTCATTACCCTCTCAAACGCCGTTCTTGCGCGTTGCGTCTCCCCCGAATAGAGCCACAGGGTTCCAAGCAGTGCTTGTGTTAGTCCACTATCGGGCGTAACCTCTAAAAGTAGGCGTACCTGCGTCGCCGCCTCTGCGAGTTCCCCTTGCCCAACCCGCTCTAATGCGGTCTCCAAAGGGGACTTACTCGGAGTCTCTTGTGCCAGAATCGGAGTACAAAAACATAGAATTTGTAAAAGAGCCAATAGGCAGAGAACTCTACCCATCCTTGTTCCTTCTTATTTGTTGGTTAAAAGCGAAAAAAGGTTCACCCCAACTTGCAAAAAAAGTGATTATGGGCGCACCAATCCCAGGTTCTTGCGTACTTCCACCAGAATTAGGAGGGTCATCTTCGCTTCTTGCACAAATGCTCTCTGTTTTAGCACTTGTATCGGGGTAACGGAAGCGAGTTTTTGGAGTTCGCTCCAGCGGTTTTTAAGTTTGGCGCACTTCAGGGGCAAATACCCCAGATTCGTGGTCAGGCTCTTCCAACGCTCTACATTGATGTTGGAGGTCTCTCTGAGTTTTGGGAAGGCGTGAGCAATGAGCATAGAGTCGGAGACTTGGCAAAACAGGGTGATATATCCATGCACGCGCTTCTGATAAAGAGCAACAGCCTCGTTGGGGAGCGGAGCCAATAGACGCTCTAAATAGGGGTGAAGAGCCTCTTTCGGTTGTCTTACGCGTGGAGCCTCTAGCAAGGCGATAACCCCCTCTTCCACAATCGCCGCAAGCTCATTTATCTTTTGTTGATTATAGATAGGTGGATTCGCACCATGAACACGGAGGGGCAAAAGGCTCCCGCCCACCCAAAGCAAAACCGCCAAAACAACCTTACGCATCGCTTCCACTTTCTTTGAACGAGAACATTCTTGCTTCTCCTGATTTGTGAGCCTATTATCAATACCTTCGCCAAAAAATCGGGGTTTTGTAACAAGAAAGAGGGCTTATGGAGTACCGTTAAAGTGACCAAACCGCAACGGAGGAACTCCTCAGCCCATGCCCGATATTCTACCCTTTTTGGTGAGTTTGCAGTCTGTTCTGTC
>CAMCUQ010000076.1 GCA_945878775.1 Chthonomonas calidirosea | reverse complement strand
AGAGACGAACTGTTACACCCTGCCGCACCTCCCATAGAGCAAGGAGGAACGTCTCATGCTGAAACAGATTGAGGAAGAAGAGGAAAGTCTCCCGCAAATCAGCCCCGTGAACGAAGTGGCGCGGGCAACAGAATTATCGCTTGTGAACGCGATTCAGGAAGACTGGACAAAGCGCTATTATTCTTCCTGCCTTCATAACCTCCGAACGCTCAAGGGGGTCACACAGCCGGCATCCGTGCAGATTCTCGCCTCCATTCTCATGCCCCCAAAGGAGCAAAAAATGGTGACTAGGCGGAATAAAAACCTAGTCATCGCTATCCAAGAACTGGCACTCACCCACCTAATCGAATCCCCAAGTCCAGAGGCAATCACTCCTCTTGTCACCGCACTATTTCACTCGAATAACTCTATCGCGAGCACTGCCGAAGCGGCACTTCAGCTTAAAGGTGCGCCCATTGTCCCCAGCCTTCTCGATGTTCTCATGCAACCCAAATTGCCCTACTACTGGACTGAAAGAGGGATAGTTGCCATGTTACATCTGTTACGTGCCTATGGTGATTCTCATGCCAGCAACGCACTGATTCATGTCGCTCAGAAGCAACTTCCTATAGGTTCAAACGCTCCACTGGTATCTGCGTTCTATATCGGTATAGCCGTGAGTAGCTTCTTCATGATTCCTATGGGCATACACGCTCTTGCCACCTCTATAGCCAACGGGAGCCTCAGCCTGCTCTCTTTCTTTCTTTCTTTTTTCGGCTGGCTAGTGAGCTACATCGGGCTGACCATTGCTATAGTACTGCCTCTGCTCTGCCTCATGTTTCCCTTCCTTCTTAATCGGGAGAATAGGCACCAACGCCGCTTCTCCTCGTTGGCACTCCAAGCTCTCAAACAGATCAAGGACAAACAGACGCTCTCTCCCTTGATACGCCTGACTTGGCATCCTCCCTTAAAACACAATCAGGAGGCACTTGACGCATTGGAGTCAATTCTTCCCCTGATAACAAAGGAAGACGCCTCTCTCCTCTCCTTCAGTTCCGATGAAGAGCTACTTTGTAACGCCCTCGGCAAGCACAGTACGAGCGTCACCCTCTCCATTCTCCACACTCTGGAGTGTATCGGTACTGAGACCTCCCTGCATCGCCTCAAGCGTGTGGCTAGCCATAGCGAACTTGCGGAGGTACGGGAACGTGCTAGTGCTGTCTATGAGGCGGTGAAAGCCCGTGCGGAGCTAAAAAGAGAGATGCAAGTCCTGCTAAGAGCCTCTCATGCGCCTCAAGAGACCACAGACCTCCTGCGCCCCGCACAAGACGCTCCGCTAGAGGGCAGAGACGAACTGTTACACCCTGCCGCACCTCCCATAGAGCAAGGAGGAACGTCTCATGCTGAAACAGATTGAGGAAGAAGAGGAAAGTCTCGCCACTCTCTTTGGAATGAAGCCAGAGAGTACCGAGGTGAAGGAGACAAAAAAGAGGAGAGAGGTCGATCCTCAAGAGGCAATCGCACGCAAACTGAGGACGGTTTGGCGAAAAGCCAAATGGGCAGAGTGCCGAGAGATGCTAGACACTATCGAGCCACCCACAAACCCCAAAGTGCTGAACATCATCGAAGGGCTACTCTTTGGGAATCAGGCAGAGGAAGCCGAGAGATTAAGCCTAGAGGAGAGAGAGACTCTTTTGCAACTGAGAATGCGCCTTCTCGACATTCTCAACACCTCTCCCAAGCCCAAAGCCCTCTATCTGCTTATCGATATGCTTTCCCTGCTCAATATCACACTGGCGGATCGCGCCCAACACCTGCTCCAACAAAAGGGCAACAAAGCCCTGCCCGCACTCCTGAAACGCATTCAGAACGATCCGCGTACCCGCGTCTTTCACATCTGGCTCAGCCAAATAGGACTCTACCGCGTTCTTCGGTTGCTTGGTGAATCCTCCGATCACCGTGCCATACAAGCCCTTTTTGATACCTTTGAGGGGACACGGCAACGCTCTTCAAAAAGCAAAAACTTCACGGCTTTCCTGCTCGCAAGCCTCTTTCTGGGTAAACTCTTGGAAGCGAGTTGGTCTACAGTCGCCCTCATCTTTGGCATAGCATTCCTACCTGTCTACTTTGCCTTACGCGCAATGGATAGAACGGGTCTCAAGAACACACGCCCGCTTCAACTCTGCGCCCTAGAGGGAATCGCAAAGCATCCCACAAAGAGTCATCTCCTCAGTCTGCTTAGCATCCTAGAGAACAAGAGCCTGATCGGAACCGACGAAGCACAACGCGCCCTTTTCGTCTATCTCAAGATACTAGAGCCGGAAGATGCCCTCTTCATTCCTCCAGACGCACGCCGCTGGCTTATCCGCCAAGTGAGCAAAGTATCGCTCGAACTAGGCTCGGAGATACTAACAGTACTCGGCTGGGTGGGTAGCTCGGAAATATTGCCTCTCCTCCAACGCCTCACAAAACGCCCCTCTCCTCTTCAGTTCAGGGCAATGGAGATTCTGCCTCTAGTGGAACGGCGTAGTGCCGGAGAAAACAGCCCCCATCAACTCCTTCGCGCCTCTCACGCTCCCGATCATGCCGAGACGCTTTTGCGCCCCGCAAAGGAGTCGCGTGACCCTGCCGAAGTGGCTCATCTTCTTCGCCCACACATAGAAAACCCCTCCCTGCATACAGAACAGGAAGGGGTAGAAAACACAGAGTGAGAGTGCTACAGTGCTAACCATGCAAAACGCCTAGTACTTCGCGACGCTGGGGTCTACCTCATCGCTCCACGCCAATATGCCACCAACCAAGTTTTTTAGGTGTTTGAACCCCTTTGCCTTCAGGCGGTTCAAGGCATCGGCACTGCGCTTGCCAGAACGACAGTGCAGAATAATCTCTGTCTCTGGATCGAGTTCTCCGCTTCTCTCCTCGATCTGCCCTAGTGGAATCAACTTTGTTCCCGGAATGCGGGCAATAGAGTACTCATACGGTTCACGCACATCGATTACGGTCAATATCTCTCCGCTGTCCATGCGTGCCTTCAAGTCCGTGACGCTGATCTCCTCGATCTCCTCGATCTCCTGAGCCGGAGCCTCCTCACCACGAATCCCACAGAACTCCTCATAATCTATCAAGCCGTGAATCGTGGGGTTCTCGCCACAGATAGGACAGTTCGGGTCTTTTCTCAGGCGCAACTCACGAAACTGCATCTTGAGGGCATTGAATGTCAAAAGTCGCCCTATCAAGGGGTTCCCAATGCCTAAGATCAGCTTGATCGCTTCATTTGCTTGAATACAACCCACAATGCCCGGCAGAACTCCAAGCACACCACCCTCGGCACAGGAAGGAACCAGTCCCGGAGGAGGAGGCTCTGGATAGAGACAGCGATAGCAGGGACCATGCTCTGCCCAGAATACCGAAGCCTGCCCCTCAAAGCGGAAGATAGAGCCGTACACATTCGGCTTCCCCAAGAGTACACAAATATCGTTTGTCAAGTAGCGGGTGGGAAAGTTATCGGTTCCATCAATGATAAGATCGTAATCCTTCGCGATATCAAGTGCGTTCTCGGAGGTGAGCATCTCCTCATAGGTGACTACATTCACATGGGGGTTGATGTCCAGTAACGACTCTTTTGCGGAGACGATTTTGGGACGCCCCACATCCTTCGTGCCATGAATAATCTGGCGTTGCAGATTCGTCAAATCGACATCATCAAACTCTACCAGTCCTATAGTTCCCACTCCTGCCGCCGCCAAATAGAGTGCTATCGGAGAGCCAAGCCCTCCGGTTCCAATACAGAGCACCTTCGCGGCACGGAGCTTTTTCTGTCCTTCTAGGTTCACTTCTGGCAGAATGAGGTGACGGCTGTAGCGCAGAATCTCTTCGTTCGTCAACTCCTCTGCCCCACCACGCTCTTCACTGATAACGCTGATGGGCGCGGGCAATGGAATCTTATTCAGCGAGCCACCCACACCTCCTGCGATACTGGGAACGATGCTCAGTTCGTCCTCCTCTGAGACGGGAGTTGCCAGTCCTTGCAGAGATCGTGTGTCTTCCATCCCCTTATAGACATTGACAAAATGGCGCAACTCGCCCTTATCGTTAAAGAGGTGCTTCTTCAGATTCGGATATTGAGCCATGAGGCTCTCCAAAACCTCTTGAATCGTCGCCCCCGATGCCTCCAACTCGTCCGATCCCCCCGCAAAACTTTGCAATGCGGTGGGAATAAGTACTCGTGCCATTCTCGTGTTAGCCCTTCCTATTCGGCAATAACCATCTCTTCTGCCACAAATGCCTCGCGGTCTTCATCCAGTTGCCAAGAGGTCATTAGCTCTGGGGTTCCCTCCATGACGGATACAATAATGTATGTCCACCAGGGCCACGCCCAATCCCTGTCGTATACACTGGGTTGTGCTGGATGATTCGGATGCGAGTGGTAAAATCCTAAAATCTTCTTCTTGGTACGCATCTCCTCAAACTGGAGTGCGCGCATCTCTTCGGGAGAGATCAAATAACGTCGCTCGTGCCCGTCCTCATGCACATTGCTGAGGGGACGGAGTTCGCGTACCACTTTCACTCCCTCAACCACATCTCCGATCATGACGCCACAACACTCATGAGGAAAGTCCTTTGCGCCGTGATCCCGAATTGTTTGCTCTTGTGTCGGTGTCAGTCGAATCAATCTGTATCCCCCCTCCAAAACCTCTCCGAAAGATAGCGTGTGCCACTATCGCAGAAGATCGTGACGATCACACCCTCTTCGATCTCTTCCGCTACCTGAAGCGAACAGAGTAGAGCCGCCGCCGCGCTGATTCCTACCAAAACGCCCTCTTCACGCGCTAACCGCTTCACCATGCGGTGCGCCTCCTCGGTTCCCACCTCACGATCCTCATCGGCAAGCGCAGGATCATAGATTTTAGGCACGATGGCAGTTGCCATATGCTTCATCCCTTCCAAGCCATGAAAGGGTGAATCGGGCTGAAACGAGATACACCGAATGGCGGAATTCTGCTCTCGCAAATAGCGACTTGTTCCCATAAACGTCCCACTAGTTCCCAGCCCTGCCACAAAGTGGGTGATGCGTCCTGCCGTCTGGCTCCAGATTTCGGGACCCGTTGTTCTATAGTGCGCTTGCCAGTTTGCGTCGTTGCTATACTGGTCGGGATAAAAATAGAGATCGGGGTTCTCTGCGTACATCTCCTGCGCCTTGATAATTGCACCATCTGAGGCGAAACGAGGGTCGGTGAGAACCAGTTCTGCGCCATATGCCTTGAGGAGTTGCTTTCGCTCCTCATTTGCATTTGCAGGGAGGCATAGGCGCACTTTATAGCCTCGCGCCGCGCCTATCATGGCATAGGCAATCCCCGTGTTTCCAGAGGTCGCATCCAAAAGTATCTTGCCTGCATGCAGTGCGCCGGTGCGTTCTCCTTCAAGTATCATGCTGCGGGCAGGGCGATCTTTCACAGAACCACCCGGATTCGCCCACTCTGCTTTCGCATAGAGACTCACTTTGGGATTACTTGGCACAATACGGTTAAGGCGCACCAAGGGGGTATTCCCAATCAGGTCTAAAATGTCTGTGCCGATCTCTCGCAAAACCTGTGGCATGAGGCTCCACTCTCCTTTTTTTGTGATGTCTTGCTTACAGGACTCTACGCCCTGATAGGGAAAGGTGGTTCCGGTTCCCCCTAATCTTGACCTGAATTATGGCATTTATCAGGTTTCAGGGTCAATAATCGTATTGAAGTTCGTGGTACTCCTGCTTCAAAGCCAAAAGCCTTGTAGTGTCTGGTGTCTCGGCGGTTGTCTCTTCTGCCAAACGGTCAAAAATTTCGTAGTGCCGGGGTCCCAATTCCTTCGCCTTGAGGCGATAGAGTCGGGGTCCCTCTGTGTACATCTCCTCACTTCCTATCAGGCAATCAAAATCGTGAATCAAGTTATTTCGCACATACCCCACTCCCCGAAACCGACCGGAGCCATAGAGTTTGGTGTCCAGACGGGATTTGCGCGACTTTTGCCATATCTCTCCCGCCAGGGCGAACTCGGAGCGGGGAAAATCGACTTTGCAGGTATCTGCATCCACGAGCATCCAGCGGCTCTCTGCCGCATGCCAAACCTCCGTGATCCAGTGGTCTTCCCACAATCCGCTCTCCGGTGTGGCGACATACTCACAAAAACCGACTCGGACACGGGCAGGAACGCCTCGAAAGCGCAGGATGGAGGTGAGCAGAATCGCGTGGTGGCGACAGGAGAGTATAAGCCGCTCCGCAGGGGTGCGTTCGAGGGTTAGCCCCGCAGAACTTCGGCGCATAAGCCCGCCCAATATTTCAGATGCCGTCGAGTACACACCGTCCTCGGATCGCCTTCCAAAAGGAAGCGTCTCTCCAAAGGAGGATACCGCGCTAGGATGGATCAGTTGGGACTTGATGAGGGAACAAAGGGCTTCCAGAGAGCCAGGCAAATCTGGATAGAGCGCTGTGCCATGTCGCCCTGGCTCCGTAAACTGTGTCTGTTGCGTATAGTATTCCAGAGTCTCCATGACCTATTCAATCCTCGTAAGCGTTCTCTATCTGCCCAAACTCCTCTAGGGAGAGGGTCTCACCACGTCTGTTTCCATCGATCCCTGCCTTTGCAAGCAGAGCCTCCGCCTCTTTACGATCATCCATTCCAAAGCCAAGTTGAAAAGAGGCTGGCGCACGTAGGAGCGCGTTTAGGAGCGTCTTACGCCTCTGTCCAAAAGCGGAGCGGACGAGGCGGTTCAGTCTCTCTGGGTTTCGCACAATGATTCTGCCCGGAATGATAGGCTCAAGGGCAATCACTGAAGAGGTCACTTCAGGCTGAGGGAGAAACACTGTTGGGGGCACCTTGCAGATGAATTCGACCTTCGCATGATACTGAACAAAGAGGCTCATCGAGCCGTACTCGCGTGTATCCGGTTTTGCAAGCAACCGTTGTGCCACTTCATGTTGAACAAGAAGGACGGCACGTCTCCACAAATGCTTATCTGCTAACAACTTTTCAATGATGGGGGTGGTGATGTAGTAGGGGATATTGGCGACAACGGTTCCCTTCTCCTCCCCAAACGCTTTGGCACAGAGTTCTGGAAAAGAGACCCGCATGAAGTCGGAGAAGACCAACTCTACATTCTCATAGGACCCTGTCACTTCACGGAGAAGCGACTCAAGCCTATAGTCGATCTCTACAGCGGCAACACGTAGTGCTGCTTGAGAGAGGGCAATGGTTAAAGCCCCTGCGCCTGCCCCAATCTCTAGCACGGGCGTCTCCGGCGTGAGGTGTGCTGCTTCCACAATATGATTCAAAATATTACGGTCGCACAAAAAGTTCTGCCCCAATCGTTTTTGGGGACGAACTCCGTGCGACCGTAGTAATTCGCTGGTCTGTTTCGGTGATGTTAAATCGTACACGATATGCGCGTTTTCCTCCGGTTTCGTGGGAGACCTGAACCCTGTTCTATAATTATGGAATTATACCAGAGGTTCCCTCGGAGTATGACACGGATTAGCGTGCAAGTATATGGACTTGGATAGCCTTCCAGTTCTTAATTTGAAACTTGTAGACATCCTTCGGGACATTGACACCGAGATCGATGCGGTTGCCTTTAATGGCTCCTCCCGTATCCCCTGCGATGGCATACCCATAACCTTCAATATAGAGACGTGTACCGAGTGGAATAAAGCGCGGGTCTACAGCGACGACTCCGTAGCCCCCCTTCATTCCAGTAGCAGTGATGCCACGTCCAGACCCTCCACAATTGTAAGGATCATACCATGTTCCGCGCATTGTAACCACACGCTGAATGTTCATCGGGGCGGCTCCACGGAAAGGAAGGTTACCCCGCGAGGTTGCCACTTCCGTTAAAGGAACTCCCATCTGAACCACAGCCCCTTGTGGGGCGCGTAGCACACGTTCCGATAGCGCTTTGCGCTTTATAATAGTGCCATCTACGCCCTTCAGGACGCTATAGATGACCTCTTTTTCCCCATTGATCCCGTTGCGAACGGCACGGTTTGTTCCGCTACGCAGTTTGGTCGTCAGTTGCCTTAAGGTGGGGTAGGGAATCGTTTCCCGCCGAATAACGAACTCCGCTTTCGAGGGTGTAAACACCTTCTCCAGTTGGCTCACCTCTTCAGCAGCGTTCTGCCCTTGTCTTGCGAGAACCATGGGGCTAAGGAGCGCGGTCAATAGTCCGCTCACCATTAGTCCGACAGTCATCGGTCGGTAAGAGCGAATGAACGAGAGAGACATATTTCTTATGTCCTCCTTTCCTCTTCCGTTGAGACACCGTTCGGATGCCTGTATCTGACTGAGTCACCTGCTTCGCACACAACCAGCAAAGTAGTGGTATCCTTCGATACCTTCAGGGTTCAAACATAGTATTCCACACTTGTTCCGAATCTGTCAAACCAAAAAGAGTAGACTTAAGTGTACTATATTGACACTTCATGCCACTTGCTGTCGCTGATTACCTCCCAAAGACAGCAAAAAACCCGTATCTTTTTGCCGTTTTTGAGCAGATTCAATCTTTTTAAAGCTCTTCTCTCTCGCTACGCACCTTCCTAAGCCTTTGAATCTCTACGACTCTCTGTAGCCATTTCCCTTTATTATTTCCTGCCAGAGTGCCTTTAGGAAAACAGGAGAAGAAGGTGAATCTGAGGACTAAATGCCAAACCAATATCCCTGTGGGGCATGGAATTTGGATACCAAAGCGTGAGAACAGGCTTAGAATTGAGTATACTATATCGGAGATGCGGGCGAGAGAGAACACAATGGAGACCTTCACGAAGATGCAAAATGCCTCCCCGCAACCATTTTATGCCCAAAAGGAGACACTGGAATGAGCCTGTATATTGAGGACATTATTGCCCGTGAGGTAATGGATTCACGAGGTAACCCGACAGTTGAGGTGGACGTCTATCTCGATGATGGTTCGATGGGGCGGGCGGCAGTGCCGTCTGGAGCCTCTACGGGAGCGCATGAAGCTGCCGAACTACGAGATGGAGACGAGAGCCGCTATGGAGGCAAAGGCGTTCTTACCGCTGTTGAGAACGTGAACGAGACGATTGCTCCAGAGATCGTGGAGATGGATGCTCTGAACCAAAGAGAGCTTGATCTTCGTTTGATCGAATTGGACGATACCCCGAACAAGTCAAATTTGGGTGCAAATGCGATCCTGGGTATTTCGTTGGCAGTGGCGAAAGCAGTGGCAAATTCACTCGAAATGCCTCTCTACCAGTACATTGGAGGGGTGAACGCCCACACCTTACCCGTTCCCATGATGAATATTTTGAACGGTGGCAAGCACGCGGATAGCAACGTAGACCTGCAAGAATTTATGATCATGCCCGTGGGAGCCGATTCGTTTGCAGAAGCTCTCCGCAAAGGCGCAGAGGTCTTCCATTCGCTTCGCAAAGTTCTCAAGAGCCGTGGGCTCTCTACAGGCTACGGAGATGAGGGTGGTTTCGCACCGAATCTGCCAAGCAATGAAGAGGCTTTGAAGGTTATCATCGAAGCCATTGAGAAGGCGGGATACACTCCCGGAGACGATATTCTGCTTGCGATGGACTGTGCTGCAACCGAACTCTTTAAGGATGGGAAATATCACCTTGAGGGCGAGGGGAAAGTGCTTTCATCGGAAGAGATCGTTGAGCAGTATGCTCGTTGGGTAGATGCCTATCCTATTATCTCTATTGAGGATGGTTGCTCTGAGGATGACTGGGACGGTTGGAAACTCTTGACAGAGCGGCTTGGCAAGCGGGTACAGATAGTGGGTGATGATCTGTTTGTGACCAATACGAGCAGACTGGAGCGGGGTATCTCAACAGGAACCGCAAACTCCATTCTGATCAAGGTGAACCAGATCGGAACGCTTTCCGAGACTCTCGATGCGATTGAAATGGCGAAGCGAGCAGGTTACACCGCTGTTGTTTCTCACCGCTCTGGAGAGACCGAAGACGCCACTATCGCCGATATTGTTGTGGCTACCAATGCGGGGCAGATCAAAACGGGCGCGCCCAACCGCACGGATCGCGTGGCAAAATACAATCAGCTGCTTCGGATTGAGGAGCAACTAGGCTATCCTGCACGCTATGCGGGACGCTCTGCGTTTTACAACCTACGCTAGAGAGAGCAACGGCATGAGAGAGGGTGCAGAGTGATTTTGCTCTGCGCCCTTTGTCTTGACTTGTGTGAAAAGGAGTGGCTAAAAGAAGATGCAACGCAAATCACCACCTCAAGTGGGACATATGGCTCCCGACTTTACGGCTCAAACCCACCTGCAAGAGAAGGTGCAACTGAGCGACTTCCGAGGGAAGAAGTGTGTGGTATTGGTGTTCTATCCGGGAGACGATACGCCACTGTGTACTTCACAACTCTGCTCCTTCCGCGATACGTGGGAGGCTTTTCAAGCTACGGATACAGAGGTTTTTGGAGTGAACCCCTCTAGCGAGAGCCGTCACGCGCATTTTGTTGAGAAGCATCACTTCCCATTTGCTTTGCTTGTGGATGGAGAGAAGGCTATCTGTACTGCGTATGGGCGTTTGGCGTTGTTGGGGCTATTGGTGCGAAGAGGGGTGTTTTTGATCGATAAAAGGGGAGCTATCGCAAAGATATGGGAGGGCAATCCCTCTCCCAGTGGAATACTGGAAGCGATAAAAGCCCTCCCCAAAGAAACTTAGCCCACGAGGCAGGAGCAGGGACCCTGACCGAGACCTTCTCCACCGGAGACAGCTTCGAGTACGTCGTCCGTCAGTTCTGCACCCACTTTGGGGAGCACGAGAACAGTCTCCTCAGCACTCTCCTCAATGATGCGCAGTTTGAGTCCTGCTGGGAGCTCAATGCCTGTCTCCTCTTCGATAGCGGCGTTTGGGTTGGCGAGTAGGCGTGCCTTAAAATCGGCGTCTGCCCATGCCCGCGCAATGACTTGTGCCCAAATCTCCTGATTATTGAAGCGTGTCATATCTTTATCTTCTCACTTATAGAGTGGTTTTAGTCGCTTGTTGGCGAGATGTTCTGTATCCAAAATACTCAGCGCGCAAATATAAAGCAGCTGTTTTTTGCTGTAGAACGCATCCTGAGGAATAGGAACAACCTTCTTATAGTATACAGTACAAATGAAGGAATGGGGTATAGATGGAGGGACAAATTGCAAAGAAAGCGGAGTCAAAAAAAAGGAACCCGACCTCTTCATTGAGATCGGGTATTGCCACAAGTTGCATGTCGCACTTGAGGACATTAACAAAAATAAGGACGAGAAAGAAGGATACCTTCACAAATAATATAACATAGTTTGGCTTTGCTGTCAATGAATTTTGCGATTATATGGGAAATTCGTTACAAATTTGGACAATGGAATGTGATTGCGAAAACCCCTACCAATTTTAGCCTGTGGGAAATAGGGTACAATGAGAGTGATTTGAATGCAAGGGCATGTTTTGCGAGCTGATGCGAGAGTTATCTCTCTTTTGCAAGTCTTTCGAGGCATTTGTATTTCTAACGTGTGTTTTCAATCCTTGCGTCGGCTATAATATCTAAAGAGTTCACCGGACGCTAGGAACTTTCGTTCGAATCCACAGGGTGAGAATTAAGGAGAGATTGGATGCCAATCACACTTCAAATGACTGCCGCAACCTTAATCGAGAAAGCGGCGAACGATTTGATAGGACTCGCAAAAGGGACGCCGGAAGACAAAGCCCAGTGGCAACCGACGCCAGAAGCCCGAACCGTTATCAACCAACTGGTCGAATGTTGCCTTGCAAATCAGAAGTGGGCGACGACTCTACAAACACGAGTCCATGCTGGGTTGCCGGAAGGCATTGCCGATAACGCCTACACCACATGGACGACCGTTGAGACCGTCATACCCCACCTGACCGAGTCGAGCCAACTTCTGGCGAATGCCATTCGAAACCTGTCGGACACGGAACTCCCCCTGATGATACCGTTCCCCTGGAAACTGGAAGCAGGGCGGACAGTGGCAGAATGTTGTTTTCATCCCTATTGGAATATGGTCTACCACCATGGTCAGATTGCCTACATCCAGACGATGTATGGCGATCAAGAAGAACATTGCGATGCCGGTCCGTTTGGTGAAGACTCAGACTGCATAACGTAGGTTAAAAGCACTTCGTCTTTCGTATGTGGAAAGAAAGGAAGTTTGAACATGACAGGAAACGGGGAAAAGCGGCGCGGTCGTCGTCCCGCACTCGATCCCACGCACCGGAGAAGGTTAGCGGCACGTATCGCGAAGATGGTGTTAGTAGACCGACTAGAGCAGAAAGAGATTCTGCAACAGCTACAAAAATCGGAGCCGGCACTAGGGCATATTGATGCTAGCACTGTTTCGCGCCTCTACCGTTTTGCGCTGGATACAGGAATCGTGCGCGTGCATATCGATGAGAACGCTCCTTTCAAGCCTCCACGTGTGGAGACTTTGGAGCGAGAGCTCGTTGCCGCCTACCAACTACAATCTGCCATTGTCGCGGATGCCTCGGGGCATGAGGAGGCTCTAGCGAGTTCCCTTGCCGATGACCGACTGCATCAGGCTTTGGGGCAACTCTGTGCGGACTACTTGGATACCATTGTGCGCCAAAACGAGATCGTCGCCCTCTCCTCAGGTCGCGCGGTTTTCTATGCGTGTGAGAGTCTTTTCAATCGCCATATTTTTGATAAACGTAATGTGCGTGGAGTGAAGGTCTTTTCGCTAAACGGGAATATCGCTGCCGAAGTGTGGAGCATGGAAAGCCCAGACGCACGGCGGGCAATGGATGCCGATATTAGTGCCGCATGGTTGGCACGCGCCTTCCCCGATGCAGAGTTGATTCGCCTTAGCCTCCCTGTCGCGGTAAACACACCGGAGATGGTTCACGAGTGGCTTACTGTGGGACCCGGTCGGTGGATTTCTCCGCAGGTTTGGGAAGAGAAAGTGCGCCAGGGAAACCCCCACATGGTGCAGGCACATCCCGATGATGTTTGTGTGCCGACGCTAGCTCTCGTGGGGATTGGGGGAGTGCGGCAGCAATCAGGGCACCGCTTTATTGTAGGGTTGCATGAACCAATGCTCGCCAACCTCCAACCCGAATTGGGAGAGATGATAGAACTCATCGCGCAGTATACCAGTGGTCCAGATCGACTCTTCTCTTGTGCTGTGGGAGACCTTTGCAACCGCCTTTTCATCACATTAGAGGCACGCAGATTTCTGCCTTCGGACGCGCTCAAGAAATTGGAGTACTGCGTCCATACCATCAATGAAAAGCTACTCTCTATCACCTTCGAGCAACTTTTTCTGGTACCCAAAGTGGTTGTGGTGGCGGGAGGCGCGACGAAAATCGAAGCCATTCGCTCTGTGCTGGAATGGCAGTTGATGGGCTGGAAGCAACCTCTGGTTCATGATCTCTGCACGGATCGAGAGACCGCGATCCGGCTGTTAGAGGCGAAGCGCAACGCAGGACGCCGAGGGTAATTCGCACCGGAAGCCTTCCCCACAGAGTACCTTTCTGTTAGGCGGAAGGCTTTTGAAGGCATTTTGCTTATTTCCATCTAGCCTCAAGCCCCTAACCTTTAGGTGGGGGGCTGACTTCTGATCTAACACACGCCTCGCAACTTGACAAAGTGGGGCAAATATTGTACACTTTTATATAACAAAGACCGACCGTTCCGATTTGGGCGGTCGGTTTTATGCCGTAAAAACACCCATTTTTCTTAGAGGAGATTGTGAGGCACACTATGCTATTGGGAACGCAAAGTATCAATGCTCAGGGACATCTGGAGATCGGTGGTTGCGACGCCGTTCAACTTGCTACAGAGTTTGGAACCCCGCTCTATGTCGTCGATGAGGCGACCATTCGCGCGAACTGTCGCAACTACCTGAGTGCCTTTGAGAAACGCTATCCCAAAAACCGCCTCTACTACGCCAGTAAAGCCTTTCTTACACTCGCGATGGCACGGATTATTGCCGAAGAGGGCTGGTGCATGGACGTTGCATCACTGGGGGAACTCTATGTCGCACTGCAAGCGGGCTTTCTTCCAGAACGCTTGGGGCTACACGGCAACAACAAGTCCTACGCCGAGTTAGATATGGCAGTCGAGTGTGGCATTGGGCATATTATCATCGATAATTTCCTAGAGATCGGGATGTTGGCAGAGGTAGTCTCTGAAAAAGGGCGCGAAGTAGATGTACTAGTGCGCGCCACTCCGGGAGTAGACCCACACACACATAAGCTCATTCGTACAGGGCAAGCCGATACCAAATTTGGACTGAATATTGCTGATGGATCGGCACTGAA
>CAMCUQ010000075.1 GCA_945878775.1 Chthonomonas calidirosea | reverse complement strand
GAGATCACGCTCCAGTTTCTGACGCCTCTCCTTGTCTGCAAGGAGGGCATCGGCACTGAGGGGGGTATCGCCCTGTGGGGCATTCGGTTGCGTCTCCATCGTCCTCTCCTTTGCCCTTGGAAATGGGGATGAGTGTCTACTTGGCATTGGTAAGGCGTAGCAAACGACGCCCCACACTATTTGTTTGCCGTGAGCAAGCATTGTGCATGGGTAGGGGCGCTGCAAGCAGCGCCCTATTCTACCCAATGAGGAATTAGTCTTCTAGGGGAAGGGACGAGCGCAAGCCTAGTGGCTCTGGTACAAGATCGAGTTCAAGGCGGGGAGCCTCAGACCAAAACTCTTCCAGTTGGAAATAGGCACGCTGTTCCGCTGCCATGGAGTGAACCACCACATCCCCATAATCGAGGAGAATCCATGTGGCATCTTGGAACCCCTCCACGCGCAGTTTTTTCATACCCTTCTCACGTAGTTTCTCTTCGATCTTGTCGGAAATGGAGCGAATCTGAATGCTCGAATTGCCAGTACAGATCAAAAAGAAGTCGGCTATAATCGTGAGGGGGCGCAGATCAAGCACAACAATATCGGTGGCGCGCAGCGCATCCGCAATGTTTGCCATGAGGCGTACTCTCTCTTCTGCCGTCATCGCCTCTTTGGGCGTGGGAGGCAACTCCTCTGGAAAGAGGAGGTAATCCTGTTCTTCGTTCAAATGTATGCTCTCTCTCTCACACCCTCATTTAAGTAGAGACGGTGTGCTTCTATATAATCGACGACTCGCTCTGGCGTGAGGTATCGGATTGGCTTGCCCTTCCGAACACGCGCCCGAATCTCGGTAGACGAGATATTCAGTTCCGTCGTTGGCAGGAGCGAAATGCGCTTCTCAAACGATTCGGGCAATCGCTCTGCTATCTGGCTCGAATCAAAACCGGGGCGCGTTGCTGCAATGAATTGCGCCATTTTCAGCACCTCTTGGGGGCGATGCCAAGTCAGCATCTCTAGGACAGTATCGATCCCTGTAAGATAGTAAATCTTTGCGGAGGGATACTCTTCCTGCAAAAGCCGAAGGGTATCATAGGTATAGACGATGCCGGCACGGTCGAGTTCCAAGCGCGACGCAAAGAAGTATGGGTTGCCTGCAATTGCTATCTCGGTCATTGCAAACCGATGCTCTGCACTCGTGAGTAGCTCTCCCTCCTTATGGGGAGGGTTGCCATTGGGTACAAAAAGAACCCTCTCGAGGGAGTAACTGACACGCGCCTCCTCTGCCAAAAAGAGGTGCGCGTTGTGAATCGGATCGAAGGTTCCTCCCATGATACCAATACGCATAGTCTGTCCTGTATCGTGCTCCGCGTGCGATATGAGAAACGAGCAAGGCTCAGAAATCCATAAAACGGATTCCTGTCTTGTCTATCTCAAGAGAAGCCAAGTAGGTATCGGCACTAATAGCTATTGTTTGAGGCAAAGTGCCTGTGCGTGTCTCTAAGCGCGATAGCGGTATGTCCAGCTCTATAGTGTTGCCTTGAATCCGCTTCGAGATACCAGACGCTTTCAGAGCCGAAACGGCATTAAGAAAAAGAGTGATGCTACGGGGCGTCGTGTGATCCTTTGAATCAAAGGCACGTAGTCGCACTACATAGCGAATCTGTCTCGCGATGGACTGTCGCATCTCCAGTTTTAAGTGTAGTTGCTTCGCATCACGATAAGCAGAGATCGCCTTAATATCACCCCCACCTTGTAGAGAACGGATTAGATTATCGCTTATTGGACTGAGGAGCACCGTCCCAAACTTCTGATCGGGGCGAGTTTGTACGCTCTCTTCCACGGGAACCGTGAAGGGCTTCAATTCCCCAAAAATCTCGTTGCTACGCACAAAAGAGGTTAAAAACCCACCGGACATAGCCAATTGTGTGCTATGGAAAGCGAGGCTAGTGCGCTTTTTTGTTGTTTCAGCAGGAGAGAGTACTAGGCTTCTCCACTCGGTATCCAGCGGTGCCATTTCTGGAGGCGGTAGCAGGGTAGTACTGTTTTTTGGGGGCCACTCTCCCCGGTGAATGAGATAGAAGGAGAGGTTCGCCGTCGCTGCCCAATCCCTATTGCGTGTCTCCTGCTGAACCCGCCGAAATGCCTTTTGAACGAATGCAGCGGCGGCGGCATGATCCCCATGATCATCAGAAGGGTGTGTCACCATGACTTGTGTGGGGCGGAACGCCTCTAATTGCGCCTCCACATCCTCAAGAATACTCTCCCCACAATACACGGCAGAGGGGCGTGGAGCATTTGGATAGGGGCATTGGGTACAACGGGTATAACGGGAGGTGAAAGGCTGTTTGGGACTCCAGTGGTCGTTCCAAATTGCCAAAAGCCCCCGGTCTGGGTAGCCCAAGAAGGCGATATTCTTTTTTTCTAGCCCAAGGTTTTCAAGAGCGGCTATCGATTCCTGTTGGCGTTGTTCTGCAAACCGAACAAAGTCCTTTGGCTCTACCCGAAACCTTTTTTCTTGTTGTTGTACCGCTGTGCGAAACCCATCCCCATTGGTGATAGTCACCACACGCACAAAGCCCCCCGCCTGGAGTGTCTCCCGAATGATGCCTGCACAACCTAGAATATCATCATCGCAGTGTGGGGCAAAGACAAGGAGGCGCGTTTGGGAAGTGGGAGTAGTAAACTTTGGCAGGACAAGGTGCGATTGTGCCTGATTACGATAAAGGGCGTTATGGTGGTAATAGTAGCGTGCGCTGGCATTACCGACATAGACACAAGGAAGAGCGACTGCTGTGACACTAGACCACAACAAAAAGCGTTTCGGGGATGAAAGGCGGGCAAAAAACAATAGGTCTCTACTCCATTCGGAAACAATCATTCCGCAGAAGAGAGAGCGGAGTGAGAGGGATTCGAACCCTCGAGCGGGAGTTAACCGCTACACGATTTCCAATCGTGCTCCTTAGACCAACTCGGACATCACTCCACGTTCAGGGGGCAATTCCCCTGTCATAGGGACGTATTATATAAAATTTTGACCCATTTGTCAAGGTGAATCGCACGATGTGGCACTCATGATACAGGATTTTGCGTTTCGGACCTCTGCAAAGAGTGAGTAGCAAGTAAGGGCTTGCTTTCCAGACCAATCTGCACGATCTTTCAAATAGGCAAAGCAAGGGAAGGAGTGACATCGCCTATCGGTGAATAGGAGAAGATATATTCATGAACTTGTAGGGAGGCATCATGCCCCTACGCCAGTTTGGAGAGAAGAAACATGAACTCAAATGAACACTCGCTCTTAGGGTGGAGAGCTATGCAGGCAACGGTGTGTAGCCTGCTAATACTCAGCCTTATACTCCTCAGTGTGTGTGGACAAGGTCAAGCACGGCATCAGCGCACAAAGCGCATCACTCCACAAGAAGGGGTGCATCGCTTCAGTACCCTTGGTCTCTATGTCACGCCACCGACCAAGGAAGAGGCACACTATTACGATTTCTATAAAGCCTGCGGGTACAACTATCTGGAGTTTTGTGATATTGGCTTCAGCTGGAAACCCTCTCTGCTTCCGAAATACTACGCCGAGACGGACAAAGCCATTCAGATGGCACACAAGAAGGGCTTTAAGGTTTGGATATTGCTCCTTGCTGGAATGAAGCAGTGGAAGGGCAGTGCCGACCGAGGCGATGCAGGGACGTTCAGTGCCTTGAAGAAGGAACTCCTAAACGAAAGGCTAGCCTCTATTCGCCAAGCGGTGCAGGGGCTGCCCCATGCAGACGGCTTTGCCTTCTTTGCAGGTGACCCCGGAGGTGATCCAGAGGGGCATAGCACGGTTCATGATTGTATCCACTTTGCGCGAGAGGTTCGTAATATCGTGCGGGAGAAGGCTCCCAAGGCGCAGTTTGTGGTCAATTTGTGGGCGATTGCGGAGTGGGATGGGTTCCCTTCTCCGTTCAGCCTCGATTTCTGGCAGAAGCAGGTGCGCCTCTCTGCCGATGTTGCCCATGAGAAGGAGCTACTCGGTGCAGATTGTGGTATCGTCTTCTCTTTGGATAACTACTATCGCTCACTCACGCTCACCTGCTATGCAGAGGCGGGTGTGACGCCAGAACTCTTCCCGAAAGCCTCGGATGTGAGGACCCTACGACAGAAAGGGGTACACCCTATCTATGGCTGGCCCTACTTTTTGGTCGATGAGGTCGATGATGGATTCATCAACCCCAACAATGTGGTATCGAAAGGGCAGTCACAGGCAGAGACCCGCTATATTCGGTCAATTTTGGATCATGGACGTGAGGTTGGGCTAGATGGCATGATCGCGAACTCTGCCTTCATCAGCACTGAACCGCTGAATATCTATGCTTTCGGCAAGATGGGCAAGTCACCTCATATAACCCCGGAAGCACTGCTTGATGAGTATGCGGGTTTTGTTGCTACCCGTGGGACCAAAAAGACACTGTCAAAAATCTTGAGGTTTATCGAGAATAATAGCAACTGGGAAAATAGCCTTCCGAAAGCAAATCGTTTGAAGCCTTTGGAGTGTGGAGACATCACTTCCGCAGGGCGGGCACTCACACAGCTTGCCACCGTCATTCCCCATGCAAAACCGCCTATCGTGTTGCCCGAATCTCCTGCCCTCTATCTCAAACGGCTGGAGAAACGGCTTCGTGCTATCCAAAAGGGCGATATTGGAGGGATGAACCCCATTATCAAATCCAAACCCAAATCAGAGAGGAGATAAGCCCATCATGGCTACCAGACCAGGAATCAAAATTGGGGATAGGCTTAACCAGCACCCTACCGAAAAAGATATTACGTTCTTTAAGAACATGGGGATTGAAACTGCCACCATCTGGACAACAATAGAAAACGCGAACTACGAGTATATGAGTCGGACGCGTCAACTTTTGGAAGCGAATGGTATTGAACTCTGGAACATTGGTATTCTTGATCTGCACTGCGATCCTACAATGGTACTGGGGCTACCGGGCTTTGATGAAAAAGTGGCACAGTATAAGCAGTACCTCAAGGATTTGGGGCGTGCAGGCATCGGATACACTACCTATGCTCATATGGCGAACATCAAGATGTTGCCCTATTACCAGACGAGCGTTGGTGAGACCCGTGGGGGGATACCTACCCGCGAATTTGATATGGAACTTGCAAAAGACCTCCCTCTTTCCCATGATCGCGTCTATTCCGATGACGAGGTTTGGGGTACCTTTACACGATTTATTCGAGAGGTCATGCCCATTGCAGAAGAGGCAGGAGTTCGTATCGGTCTGCATCCCGATGATCCTCCCGTACCTTCACTGGGCGGTGTCGCACGGGTTATTCGTGACTTTGAGGGTTATCAGCGTGCCATTGAGATCGCGGACAGTGAGAACTTTGGGCTTTGCTTCTGTGTGGGAACGTGGGCAGAGGGGGGCAGATTGGTTGGCAAGGATGTGCCGGAGATGATCGCGCATTTTGGGGCGATGGGCAAAATCTTTAAGATTCATTTCCGCAATGTGGACGCCCCATTACCAAAGTTTCGAGAGACGCTCATCGACGATGGGTATGTGGATATGTACGATGTTATGCGCGCTCTGCGGGATGTGAATTTTGACGGCGTGCTGATCCCCGATCATGTTCCGGGAGATGGCACAGACAAATCGAATACGGCATACACCATTGGTTACATGCGTGCGACGCGAAACCGAGTCTATGCGGAACAGGCAAAAAGCTAGAGAGACACTCTTTGCCTCCACTGTTCCGCTTTGCAACCGCAAAAAATGGCAGCAAGGACAGCTCTTTTCAAGAACCGTCCTTGTTGCCATTTTTTGATGATCTGCTTCTCATTTGGACGACATAGACAGAGTGGTTCCCCTCGTGATGAGGGAGAATACCAACGCATTAAAATCGGCTCTAGCTGGCGTCTTCTCGCGGAACATACTCCCGCACAGAGAAGGTATAAAGGGCGGCTCCTAAAGCGATGATGGTGACAAGTGCCAGTGTCATTGCCGCTTGGGGAGCAGTGATAACAACCTTCTCTGCCGCCTGTGCCAGAATGGAACTCGGGTTCATTCCGTTTTCTATTCGCTCATGGGGAGCAAGTATCTTCAGATAACTCATTAGGGAGAGTTTTTGGAAGTTGCCCGGCATATTGGGAACCCACGTCTCCCATGCGAAGGCAAACATAAGCCCGTAGATCAGAGGTTTGCTGAGAAAGGTCGCGAGCAGAAGGAAGACCGCGCCATAGGTAAATGCACCAACGGGCAGAATAGCCATATCACGCTTTACTGGATTGACGATGGGCTTGGCAGGCTCTAGGATATTTGGCATCAACTCTTGCAGGGCGTCTCGGCAAATTTGTGACTTCTCCAACCCCTCTGGATTCGCTTGTATACGGCTCTTAAGCCCCTCCGAAATATCCGAGTTCAGCAAAGATGCTTTATCAAAAGCGGTCCCGCGCCTGATGCCCGAATTGAGGTTGGCAATGACATCCGCAACCAATTCAACTTCAGGGGGACGGTTCGAGTCGTACTTCTCTAGCTTCTGCCTCAGCGTCTCTACTGAGCGGCGTTGGCGAAACGGACGCCGTTGCCCTGTCGGCATTTTTTCCACAAGGAAAAGCAGATAGGGGCTAGGTGTCTCCTTAAACTGTGTGATAAAGGTCTGCTGATCATTGATCTGATCGAGGCGAAGAGTGTAGGCGTCGAAAGATCGTGAGCCTCCAAAACAGACGAGAGAGAGTAGCCCGCAAGTGATCCAAACCGTAGTGACCGTCACCAATGTCGAGGCAAGAAACTTCATCAACAGAATGCGCCAACGAGGGATAGGACGTGTCATCAGATAGACGATAGTCTTCTGCTCAACCTCCTGCGTGATTGTGCCTGTGGCAAAAACCAACGCGAGAATGATCATTGTGAACTGAAATACAATGACCGAAGTGAGGTTATTGTAGACCTCCACTCCGTTAAACTCTTCGGGGGTGCGGTTAAATCGAATGAGTACCGCAAATACCACGGGAAAGAGAACCAAAAAGAGAGCCGTTAATATTTTTTTGGGGCGCAGAAGGTCCCACAGTGCCGCTCGAAACAGGTACAGATCGCTCATGCTCTTCTCATTTCAAAAGAGGGCGCCCGCTGGCTAACCCTGAATCAGATACTTGAAGACCGCCTCAAGATTGTTGTCGGGCGACTCAAAGCTACTCACCTCAAAATCTTCCTGCAATATAAGATCGGGAAAGGAGCTATAGAAAGAGTTTGGATCACGCGTCTCAATCTCCACGTAGTCCGGTTTTTGTGCATCGAGACGCACGCTCAGAACAGAGGGAAAATCGAGTAACCGCTTGCTGAGCCGGCGGGTATCAGGCGTTGTCAGCGTGATCTTGTGTGGATGCTTGTCGATAAGCCCGCGTATCTGATAGACATTGCCTTGTGCCATCAATCTCCCGCGATTCATCAGCAGGATGTTTGAGGTCATCTGCTCCACTTCGTACAAGATATGGCTCGAAACTAGGACACATTTCCCCTTTTGCACCATCGCAACAAAGACGTTCATCATCTCACGACGCCCCACGGGGTCTAGCCCATTCATCGGCTCATCCAAGACCAATACGTCAGGGTCGTGGATGATGCCTTGCGCCACTTTGATTCGCTGACGCATTCCTTTGGAGTAGCCTCCGATTTTGCGCTTTGCATTGACCGTCATGCCGACCGTCTCAATCACCTCCCCAACACGGGGCTTGAGTACATTGGCAGGGATACCTGCCATCGCACCTAGCATTGTCACAAACTCCACTCCCGTCATATCGTCGTAGTTGTTCTCGATTTCTGGGCAGTAGCCGAGTCTGCGGTAAACCTTGGGGTTTGCAAAGGGCTTCTCACCTAGCACCGTCACGCTTCCTGTCGTTGGGCGCAGTTGCCCTGTGATCAGTTTTAGCATAGTGGATTTCCCCGCGCCGTTGGGACCCAAGAGTGCCGTCATACCGGACTGAATATGACAACTCACATCGTTGATACCGATTACCTGCTGATACCAGCGGGAAGCGTGTTCCAGTTGAATCATCCTTTGACCACCTCCACCGCATTGATCTTGGCACGTGCCGCCGCTACTCCCACAGCCACGAAAATTATCGCCAGCGTGAGCATCAGGGGTAAGGAGGGCATAGGCAGTTTTCCACCGGGAAACACCGTTTGCACACCATAGATGCTTTGGCAGAGACCGTTGATGACACCCCCCAATGAGTAGTTGAGAATGTGTCCCCCGCTCTGCATGTCTCCCCGATAGATGACACCAAACATAATCCCTGACGCGATGGTAGAGAGGAAATAGAGTCCTGCATAGAAGATGTAGGCAGCACGGGGAGATTTGGACCAAGCAGAACAACCTACCAGCAGACTGGCATGAATGATCGCCGGAACGAGGCAAGCACCAAACACTTTGAAGATCAGCATCGGCTCATTCTTCAAGAAGCCTTGGCTGATATAGCTTGTGAGGCAGTAGAGATAGAGCGTGATGGCAGGGCAGAAATTGACCAAGAACAGCGTCATGAAGATGCCTGCCCACTTGCCCAAAAGATAGTCGCCTTTGGTGAGTGGCTTCGAGAGGTAGACCATCAGCGCGTTCGCTTTGTTGTCTGCGGCAATGCTTCCTGCCCCCACAGTGAGGCAGATGATAAAGACCATTAAACCTGTGTTGCCTGAGACTTGGAAAAAAGTGGAGGCGTATTTTGTCTGCTCATCAATTCCTAAAGCACCGTTGACCCGACTCCCTAAGTTGCCAGTAAGGTAGAGCTGTAGTCCTGCAATGAGATAGATCAGAACGATGACGCCGGCGTTAATCCAGAAGCCGACACTCTTTTTGAGGAGGCGCATTACCGCCATGCTGATCACCCACCAGCGTAATGAGCGGGTTTTTAGCTCCCCCTCGTAAGTCCGATAGCTGAGATCGGCGATAGGGGAGGGCGCGTTGGAGGGTGGGGCAGGTTCCTGTTTTGGGAGATCAAAATCCATAGCGATTGTCTATCCTGTTTTCCTGAGTGAGGAGGTGCTGTCTGCATCAAAAGTGAGTTGGGTTCTCATGGCTACTCAATCGCCTCCAAGAAAATATCTTCCAAGGATCGGGTGGCTGCATGAAAACCACGCACCTGACCACCAACAGCTTTTGCCCCTTCAAAGATCAGTTTTGCGGGGTTGTGCGTTCCCTCTGGAAACATCATAAGATAGAGGTTCGCATTGTGGTGACGTGTTTCGACGCCCCGACGCGCCATCTCGTCTACCAGTGGAGGCGTCTCTATATACATCTCAACCTCAATCTGAATACCTACCGTCTGGCGTAGGGCTTGCATGGTGCCTTGGCGCACTACTTTGCCGTTTCTCATGACGATTACTTGGTCACAGGTGCGCTCAATATCGGGGAGAAGGTGGGAGGAGACGAGAACGTTGACCACTTGGCTTGCCGAAATATTTCGAATTAGGTCGAGCATTTCGTCGCGCCCTGCGGGGTCTAGCCCGTTTGTTGGCTCATCCAAAAAGATAAGTTTGGGACCGTGCACCAGAGCCTGCGCGAGTTTAATCCTCTGCTTCATACCTGTGGAGTAGGTCTCCACATTCCGATAACGCGCCTCTCCTAAGCCACAATACTCCAGCACCTCGTGTGCTCTGCGGAGGGCATCACTTGCGGGCATTCCTGCCAACTCTCCTGCGTAGGAGACAAAGGTGACGGCGTTCATACCAGGGATATGGCAGTCCATCTCTGGCATAAGACCGATTCGTTGGCGAATGCGTAGCCCTTCGTTGGCGATATTCATCCCGAATACCTCTCCCGTGCCGCTGGTAGGAACGAGAAAGCCGAGTAGGGTTTTGAGGAGAGTGGTTTTCCCTGCGCCATTGGGACCTAAGAGTCCTGTACACCCCTCTGGAACTTCCAAAGAGAGATCGTTGACCGCAGTTTTGGTTCCGTAACGAACAATGAGATTGGAGATTGTGGCAACTGCCATAGATTCCTCACAGTGAAGGCATTCACGCAGGAGAGAGGCTTGCGCCCTACTGTCAACTTTCTCCTAGCACGAGGCAAACACAAGTATGATAAATTAGTTGAGTGGAACTGTACTTTACTACTGTCGTTTGTACAGAAGGGTTTCAAAAATAGAGAGTGGTTCTTTTTGGGACCGAAATTTCTGGCGGAAAGCCAAAAAATCTGTCCTCAAGAACCACGACGAAGAGTGAGAGTTAAGCGCAAGAGAGCGCGGTGAGGTTACTTTATCGTTTTGCCGTGAGGATGGCGAGGCTCGCCGTGATGAGGCTAGAGGCGTTTGTCTTGTCTGCGACATTGACAACGGCACGATCTACGGCACGGCGGGCATCGGCACGGCTATAGCCCAAGCCGGTCAAGCCTTCAATGGCGTCCTCATACGCCGCGTTCTCCTCCGACGCCATTTTGCCCGCAACCACGCGCTCTGCCCGTTGGGTGAAGGCGGACTCTGCCATTTTGTCGCCCAGTTCAAGACACAGTTTTTGGGCAAGCTTGGGACCCACGCCGGGAACTTTGGTAATGACACGGGTGTCGTTTGTGGAGAGCGCGCGTGCCAACTCCCCGACCTCCAGATTGGAGAGAACCGCCAACGCGACACGGGGACCCACTCCCGAAACGGAAATAAGTATCTTAAATGCCGATAGCTCGGGAACGTCGCGAAAACCGTAGAGCGTCATTTCAAAATCGGGTTGCCCACGCGTAACAAGGTGCGTAGCAAGAGTCAGTTTCTCTCCCGTTGCAGGCAGATTTACCAGTACCGAAGTGGGGACAAAAACGAGGTAGCCCACACCATTGACATCTAGCACAAGGCAGTTCGTCTCTGTGCGTACCACCGTTCCGATCAGTTGGGCAATCATGGTGTCTCCCTGAGGATCATCTCCATCTGATCCAGATAGCGGTAAATATGCTGTGGAGTCTCCTCGGATATTTCAACACCCATTTGGTGTGCCATAGGGTGTATTTTCTGAACCGCCTGTGCTAACGCGCGAAGCAGGTTCAGGATCGCGAGAGGTTCCCCTTCTGGAGGCAGATCAAGCTCAGGAAGGGAGGTGATGCCCGTGTGCTTTTCCAAATGCAAGATAACGCCTCGTAGCATCTGAATCATGCCTAGAGCCCCCCAAACATTTCCACGGGCAATATACTTACCCGTGATGGGAACCATGCCCCAAAAGAATTCGATATTCTTTTGTGCCTCCTCAATGGGATTCTCCTGTATGTCCACAATGGCGCGTGGGGGGTGTGAGGCGAGAACATAGTAGGGCAACTCTGCACGATCAAATAACAGGCGTGCGTCGCGCGGAATCTTGGCTTGTGCGGCAGGCTCCCAATACCAGTCGATGTGCTGAATTCCCAAGGGAGTGGGATAGAGTGTGAGCAAGTAGGCTCCATGGGCGGGCGCGTTTTGGGGAGCCTCCTGTATATGGACGGGAGCCCCTATGCAAGTTACAAACTGGCGGCGGTTTTCAATGACATGGCGTGCATCCGCGTCATTCACGACAACCCATATATCGATGTCACTAAGTGCATCCTCTTCTCTGCGCCCAAGAGAACCAAATAGCCAAGCGGCTACAATACGGGAGTCGGCACGGAGTGTGCTTGCAAGCGCGTGTATTGTTCGGGTACGTTGTTCTGCAAAAGCGTCAAGAAGCGGGTTGCTTTGTTTCATCATGGTCTACTCAGGTTGTCTATTGTCTCTTTCGCTTTATCGATAATGGCACGGTCCTTGCTACTGTTCAGTATGTCACGCAGAGCGGGGATCGCCGCCTTGTCCTTGCGTTGTTTGAGAGCATCCATTGCATCGATCTGAATACTAGGCATCTTGTCCTGTAGCAGACCGAGGAGCGTTTTCTGCAAAGCACCGCTCTGATCAGGGTTTGCAGAGATGAGTTTTAGCGCACGTTGTCGTACCGGAAGGGGACGAGTTGGGCTTGCCGCCTCCACAAGTGCCGGAACAATGTCTGCGGTGTTTTTGTCGCTTAGTGCGCTGAGGGTACTCAAGGCGAGCCTATTATTCATGGATTTCGAGTTGATCTGGTGACGGAATATATCCAGATTCGCTTTTACATCGCGCTTTGCCAACGTTTTCAGCGCGATCTCAACGGGAGCGTAGTATTCTGTGTCGCTCTGCGCGATGCTTTGGAGAAGCGAGACATCCTCCGGCAGGATAGGAAGGCGCGTTAGGGCTTCTATAGCGGCATGGCGGCGTTCCCATTGTTTCGAGCGCAACTGCTCTCTGTAGAGAGGGCGCAGTTCGGGCAGTTTGGTCTTGCCTAGAGCACTAATAATATCGCTTCCCACGAGTCGTGAGGGTTCCGAAGAGAGGAGACTCTTCAGAAGCGTGAGAGTGGAATCCTTCAGGCTCTCTCCATCACTTTTAAGCAGTTGAGCCAACGCTTTGTCTCGATCATTCACATTGGGAGCAGATCGCAGAATAGCGGGAAGTTCGCTATCTGCCCAAACGACTTTCAACTCTTTGAGTAGATCATGGTTTGGATCGAGCAGAACGCTTTGAGGGCGAGTGGGAGAGGGAATCCGAAACTCTTGAGACGCTTTTTGGAGGCGTTGGGGAATCACTTCAAGGGCACTCCCCGCCCGAATTACGCCGAGTGCAAGCGGCATATCGTAGATGGGGGTTCCGTCGGAGGTGTCTTGAGTTTGCTTCACAGAGAGGATAATAGTATGCGTGGCATCATCATATTTCCAAGAGGCTTCGAGGACGGGGTGTCCGGGCTTGCGAATCCATTGATCGAAGAAGGGTTGCACATTGATGCCTGTTGCCTCCTCCATCGCGTCCACGAGCTGGTGTGTCTCCACGGGCTGATGGCGGTTCTTCTCCAGATAGTGGCGTAGCCCCTTATAGAAGAGATCATCCCCCAATTCTCGGCGAAGCATATGAAGAATGGTGCCGCCCTTGGGATAGGTATGGCTGTCGAACATAGAGAACGAGGCGGAGTAGAGATGTGTGGAGACGGGGCGTTTGTAGCGGCGCGATTCGCCTAAGTAGGCGCGAATATTGCCTTCCACTTCCCGCTCATACTGCTCTTGCCCTTCCGAATGCTCATGGTAGATGGTCTCCATGAAGGTGGCAAAGCTCTCGTTCAGCCAGACATCGCCCCAGTGTTTGCAGGTGACGAGATCGCCGAACCACTGGTGTCCTAATTCGTGGGAGTTTAAGCCCGACATATTGCGGTAGCCACTGCGAAAATCGGTGAGAGAGCCTGCCCCCAGTGTCGTCGCGCTGACGTTCTCCATCCCCCCTCCAAAGTCCCACATAGCAGACTGTGCGTATTTGACCCAAGGGTACTTGACACCAAGGCGGGTGCTAAAGAACTCAAGCATATCTGGAGTATCGCTGAAGGAGGCATCTATCAGATCGCCTTTTCCACGGGGAACCACATAGTAGAGCGGAACATCGCGCCATTGCGCTTTTTTGACGTCTAATTCCCCTGCCACAAGCGAGAGGAGGTAGGTCGCATGGGGTTTGTTCATTGTCCAGCGGAAAGTTTTGGTCTTCTGGGCAACATCACGAGTTGTTTTGCCCTCCGCTCCGTTACCGATCACTACCCAGTTTTCGGGGACTGTAACGATTGTCTCGGTCGTGCAGAAATCGTTGGGATAATCGTAGAGCGGTAGCCAGTAGCGGTTCCCGTTGGTCTCTCCTTGTGTCCAGAAGGCGGTGCGTCTGTCTGGGTTAATGTTGTTGGACTTGATCCAGTGGACGCCGGAGGCTCCGTTTGGGCTTCCTGCCGTTACTGCATCGTTGGGAAGCACATAGTTGATGTCCACTAATACCTCTTTGCCCAGTGTGAGAGGGGTTGGGGAGGCGACATTGAGTCTATCGTTTGTCTTATCATGCTCAAAGGTGGTAGCTTGCCCATTCAATCGGCACGATTTTATCTGAAGATTGCGCCCTGCATCCATCGCAATGGTTTTGAGGTTGGGGCGAATGGGGGAGAGGTAATGCCAAACATGCCCCGTTGCGGAGTAGTGCTCTGCATCGACATTGAACTCAAGACGTAGGTGGCGCAGATCGTAGTCACGGTTCGGCGCGTATTGGATGGTGGCTCGTGGTGGGGCAAAAGGGTTGTTGTTTTGTCCCCAAGCCGAGAGTGGCAGTGCTGTGAAGAGGGTGAGAGCAGCACAAAACAGCAGGTTATGCGGTCGTTTCAAACGAGTTCTCCTTGTTTCTTTAGTTTCCGGTAAAAGTATGTAGACAAAAAGTGTGTTACGACATCAGGCAACTTCTGAGGTAGAGTTAAGTCGCCAAACAAATCCTCTTCCCGGAGTACCTGATGTCCTCTCTAGTCTACCGTATAATCCCGCTGTTCACACAA
>CAMCUQ010000074.1 GCA_945878775.1 Chthonomonas calidirosea | reverse complement strand
CCATGTTGAACAAACTTTTCCAGAGCTGAAGGAACGTCTCCTCACCTCTATTGATCTCATACCTGCACTCGCCTCCCCAAACGGCATGACCACATCGGGCTTCTCCCCCACCCTTGCCAAACGGCTCGTGGAGGAGACGCGCCAACAGGTTCAGCCTCTCGATTTCCGTCGTGCCATCAGCCGTCGTCCCTTTCAACGCGCCTTCACTGCCACCATTGTCCTCGTTGGTGTCCTATTCCTAGACCGTGCCCTCTCCGCAGAGGCGTTTGATAACTGGGTCAAGCGTATGATGAATCCCTACGCCGACATCGCCCCGTGGGCAGATACACGGGTCTGGATTACTCCAGATAAAAACCTCGTTCCGGTTGGTGAAGGGGTTCAAGTAACCATCACTACGCGGGGAAAGAGGGCAGATCATGCTGTCCTGCTCTATCGAAGCATCAAAGAGAACGACTGGAAACGCCTGGAACTGAAGAACCCTGCCGCAGTCGCCGACTCCGAAAAAGGCTCTGCTCTCCGCTTTGTACACCGTTTCCCTGCGCTTGCACAAACCATTCTTCTTTCGGCAACTGCGAATGACGGAACCGCAAATGAGCAACGTGTTACCGTAGAGGATCGCCCCACTCTGCTTGGCTTCCGCATGATTCTCCACTTCCCAACCTATATGCACCGCCCTGAACAGATCGTCCCCGCTCCTGCCGACAATGCCAAAGAGGGAGTGACCAGCGACGGCAATATCTTGGCTCCGGTGGGCACGCAGATCGACATTACGGCAACCGCAAATAAGAATCTGGAGAAGGTAGAACTCTTCCGCGATAAAAAGCCTGCCGGTGACTGGACAATAAACAAGGAGAAGACACAGGGGCATTTGGGCATTGTGAAGAACGGAACCTATGCCCTTCACCTCACCGACAGACACGGCTTCCAGAACCAAGACACGACCCAATATGAGATTCGTGCCGTTCCTGATCAGACTCCCCTCGTTCAGATAACGCAACCAACCTCCGATCTCGATCTGGTTCCCACAGGAAGCCTCCCCCTCGTCGCGCGGGCAACAGATGATTATGGCATCACCCGCATGGGACTACATTACACCCGCGTGCGTGAAGATAACTCTGGAGAGAAGAGCACTCTGAAGGACGTTCAGCAGGGGGATATGGCTCTGCCCGGAGCCGATGGAAGTCCCGTTTCCAACGCCTCTGTACGCTGGGAGTTGGGTAGTGTGCGCCCCTTGCCGGGGGAAACCCTTCAGTTTGAGGTCACCGCAACAGATAACGACACACTGAATGGACCCCACATAGGACGCTCTTCCCTCTACCGCGTTCATATCATTAGCTTGCCCGAAATGCAAAGGCGACTCAAGGAGCAAATGGATGAGGAGGCACGCGCCCTCCAACAGTTGCGCCAAAAGCAGATCGATGTGCAGAAAGAGTTACAACGCTCACGGATCAACCCGAACGCCAGTAAAATGACGCAGACTCAAGAGGCGCAGAAGAATCTCGCTCAAGAGGCGCAGTCGATCAATCAACGCCTAAACGAACTCACCACACGACTAGAGAACAATCACCTTGCGACGCCATCTGAAGTGGCAAGGCGCGACCAAGCAAGCAAACTCCTCGAAAATCTCGCGACGACCCGTATGCCCAAGATCGCTGAGAAGATTCAACAGGCGCAGAATAACGGGGCACGTCCCGCCGAAAAGTCGGAGAACCTGCAACAGGCGGATCAGGAGCAGACCGCTAGCCGACAGGATATTGAGAAGGCGCAACAGCTGTTACAAGGTGCGCCGAACACAGAGCAGATCGCCAAAGACCTTGAGAGGTTGGCGAAAGATCAGCAGATGCTCGCCGATGGCTCACGCTCTATCGCAGAGGATATGCAAGGCACACGACGCCAAACAAATAAAAAGCAACTGACGGAAGACCAAAAGGCGAGCATGGATATTGAGCGTCGCCAACAAGCAGACATCAATAAAGAGACGAAAGCACTTCAAGAAAACCTCAAACGGCTTGCCCAGGCAGCAAAGGAGCGCGGGCAGAAACCACAGGCAGAGGCACTCGAACGTGCGACGAACTCGCTCCAGCAGGGCAAAGTAGATGCCCACCAGTCTCAGGCACTCCAAGACCTCAATAAAAACAACCCCGCAGATGCCGCCTCGCCACAAGACCGCTCTGCCTCTGCACTCAATAAGGCGCTGGAATCGGTAAAAGAAGCGCTGCAAGATATGCAGAACCGAGGTTTGAAAGACACGGCAGAGAGTCTTGAGAGGGCAGCTCAACGCCTGAACGAACTCTCAAACCAACAAAAAGAAATCTCAAAGCAGATCGGTCAGAAGCCGGATGCCGCAACAATGGCGAAACTGGCACAGCAAGAGAAGCAACTCCAAGCCGAAGCCAACAAAATCGCTTCCAGTCTCTCGGCAGCGCCACAGGCGCAACAAAGCCTTCAGTCAGCACAACAGAGCCTAAGCCAATCTGGACAACAGTTGAGCCAAAACCAATCGCAGAAGGCACAACAGCCCGCTCAGAACGCCCAGAAACAGCTTCAGGAGGCTGCCAAGCAGGCACAACGCGCGGCACAACAGATTCGGCAGCAACAAGCCTCCAACGAGATGGCGCAGAAGGTTGAGGAGATTTTGCAAATCCAACGCGCTCTCCTCTCGGCGACACAACGTATCCACAACACACGCCAAAAGCAGAAGTTGAACCCCACCGAACTTCGGGAACTAGGGCAAGTCGCCTCACGCCAACGCTCTAATGAACAGCGTGCCAAAGATACCGCCGCCGATTTCCCATCCCCTGGCTTCAAACGTGCCCTTGAACTGGCGGCAGGACAGCTAGACCCTGCCACAAAGAACCTAAACCAAGACCAGCCCAATACTGGAGCCGAAACGCAAGATTCTCAACGCCGCGCCATTCAGTCGCTTGAGATTATCGCGCAAGCTCTCAAACAGCAAGCAAAAGGCAACGAAAGTAGCAACAACGGGGAACAGAAAGAGCAGAACGGTGAACCAACTCCCCAAAACGCACAGCAATACGCCGCTCTTGGTGACCTCATGCTAGCGCAAGGGATGCAAAAGCAGATTCGACAGGATACGGGCAAGGTGGACACGGCACGCGCCAAAAACCCCAAAAGCGAGCTAAACGAAAACCAACAAAAGCAGGCAGGGCAACTCGCAGATACTCAAGGGGAGACCCAATCTATCACCGAGAACGCGGGTCAACAACTCAACGAACTGCCTGGCGTGGGCGAAACGATACGCCGTGCCACAGATCAGATGAGTCAATCGCGAACAGGGTTGAACCAAAAAGAGACAGGACGCCCGACACAGCAACATCAAGAGATGGCGGCGACCCATCTCGATCAGGCGATTCAGAAGGCACAAGAACAACTCGAACAGCAACGCCAACAGCAACAGGCACAGAACATGGGCAGTCAGCCCGGAATGCCACAACCGAATATGCCTCCCGGCAACGACCCCAAGAAAAACCCCTTCACGCGCCTCCAAGCCGTTCAGCGTGGTTTCGCAAAGGCTCCCGATTCGACCAAGGGAAAGGGCTTCTCCGATCTCAATATGAGGGATCAACGGGTACTGCGTGAGGGGCAACAAGAGCGCGTTCCTGCCGAATATCAGGACATCGTGACCCGATACTACCGCTCCCTCGCCACAAAGAAAAAGTGATCCAACATGCAGAGTAACCACATCTATCCTCCTGTCAATTCGCTCTCCCCCTCCCTCGTGGATACCCCTCTCCCAAGTCTAGGTGAGGGGCTAGGCTTGAAGAGTGCCTGGAGGAAGTCTTTCGAACAGAAGCCCTCCCACCAGCTTCATAGGCTTCTGCTTCCTCTACTACTTGGGGGTTTTCTACTTCTTTCCTGTTCGCCCAGTGAGGCACAAAAGAAGAAAGCCCGCCCCCCTGTCATCTCCTCTTGGGATGTGGAGGCAAAAGAGTACTACGGGACTCCCCAATCTGAAGCCGCCGTAACCAAAGGGCTGGCGTGGCTCGCTTCGCGCCAGGGTGCCGATGGACACTGGGCAAGTGGGGGTTATCGTAATGAGATCGCCATTACAGGACTCTGCATTCTCTCTTATCTCGCTTCGGGGCACCAGCCCGGACGCGGACGTTTTGGGCTACTGTTAAACGAAGCCGTCGATTTTTTGGTTGAGTCGGTACGAATGGATGGTTACTATGGTGCGCCCGGTCTGGTTCGCGCCATTGGTCAAGGGGGTCCCGCCATGTATGGGCATGGCTTTGGAACTCTTGCCCTTGCCGAAGTCTATGGCATGACACGCCGAAAAGATGTGAAACGCAAACTAGAGGCGGCGATACGTCTCATCGAAAGCACACAGACGCAGAACGGTGATCCACGCACGGATGGCGGATGGCGTTATGAACCCCGTCAGGGTGACGCAGATATATCGGTAACTGTGGTTCAGGTTTTGGCACTGCGGGGCGCAAAGAACGCTGGAATAAAGGTCTCTCAAGAGGTTATTGATAGGGCAGTCAACTATATTAAACGGTGTGGAAACCCGCGTGATGGTGGTTTCAGCTACCAAGTTACGTCGCGTCAATCGGGTCCCGCGCGGTCTGGTGGCGGAGTCCTCTCTCTCCTCATGGCGGGTGAACGGGACTCGGTAGAGTGCCGCAATGGGCTTGCCTACCTGACTGCCAACCCTCTCAATCGGCTGAATGAGTGGTCTTACCGTGAACACTATTACTATGCCCTCTACTACATCACTCAAGCCATGTACCAGGCAGGCGGCGAGCACTGGAAGAGTTGGTACATCCCTCTGCGCGATAGGCTTGTAGCGGCACAAGACCCCGAAGGGAGTTGGTCACGGCGGGATAACAGCTCCGAGGCGGGACCAGAGTATGCGACCGCTATGGCGATCCTCGTCTTACAGGTCCCTGCGGGTCTGCTCCCCATCTACCAGAAATGAGGCGGGTCCTCCTCGTATGGGTTCTCCTCTTATTGCCTCTCGTAGGACAAACACAACGAAAGACGCCACCACGCAAGAAAACGCCTCCCCCCTCGGTTGTCGAAAAAATTACGGAGAGCGTCTATCGTATTGGAAACGTGACTCTCGACACAGAAGCGCGTACCATCACCTGCACAGGTGAGATCAATATGGACAGTGGTTCGGTGGAGTATCTTGCAGTTGCTCCAAAGGGTAAGACCCACGAGAGTCTGCTCTTAATACGTGTCCGCCCAATTCATCTTCAAGTGGCTTTGTTGCTCCTAGACCTAGAGCCTAAAAATGTGCTAGAGGCGCAAGGAGAGAGGCGCATTCCAGAGGGAGATGTAGTCACATTGTGGGTACGTTGGCGCAATGCAAAAGGAGACATGGTAGAGGTGCGAGCAGAGGAGCTTCTCTTGAGGCAGCCGGGAGATGTGGTTCTTAAGCCCCAGAATTGGGTTTTCACCGGCTCTCGTGTTCTCAAGGAGGGTTTTGAGGCAGATATTGCGAAATCGTTAATCGCTATTTGGCATGATCCTGCCGCGATACTAGACAACCCCACTCCAGAGGGATCGGACAATAACTATGTGGTGCATAGCAAGCGGGTTCCTAAGCGCGGTACGCGCATTGAACTGATAGTGAAAGCACTCCCTAAAACGCCCTCGGCTCAGCCCAAAGCACCCAAATAGCCTAGGAGATTTTCTTGAAGGAGAACCTTCCCAGATGAGTACCCGACTCGAACAACGGCGCACCAAAATAAAAAAACTTGAGCATATCCGCGTTGAAGAGATAAATGAGCGGGTTGCAATAAAAAGTACTGTCGTCTTTGGCTCGATGTGGACGTTCTATCTGTTCTTTTTGTATGGCTTTTTGCCACTGATTCCTGCGCTATCCTCGTATCAAGGAAAGTTTCTCTACTGGGGAAGTTGGATACAGCTCTGGGCATTGCCTCTGCTGATGGTGGGCGGCATCGTCTTGAATCGTGGGTCAGAACACCGTGCAGCAGAAGACCATGAGACGCTCATGGAGGAGCTTGCCGAGATGAAAGCCATGAAAAACGATCTTGATGAGTTGAAAGCGATACTGCTTCGCATTGAAGCAATGTTGCCACAGGGGTAAAATATCTCATTACCGCGTAACGTTTAAGGAATAAACCATGTCTCTCTTTTCACGTCGTAAAGCGTTCTCCGGGCTGATAGCTCTCGTGCTAGGGACTCTCACGTCTCCCTCTTTCGCGCAAGACGTGCGTAAACAGGCGACGGCATCGGTAAACAAAGGGCTTGCCTTCCTGAAGTCGGTTCAGGAAGAGGACGGCTCATGGGGTAAGTACCCCGCGATAACCGCGTTGGCGGTGAGTGCCTTCCTAAAGAATGGACGCACAGAGGCGAAAGAGCCAGCTGTTGCCAAAGCGATACAGTACATCGTTCGCTCTGCCAAACCCAACGGCGCGATCTATAGTGATGCAGACCCCGCCCTTTCTATGCCAAACTATAATACTGCCCTCTGTCTCATGGCTCTCGCGCTAAACCGAAACGCTACCTACCTCCCTATTGTACGCAAAGCACAACAGTTCCTCGAAGATTCGCAGTTCGATGAGGGAGAGGGTAAAGGTGCAGACGACGCTATGTACGGTGGGATCGGTTACGGTTCCAAACCAGACCGCCCCGACCTCTCAAACCTGCAAATGTCGTTGGAGGCGTTAAAGGAGAGTGGAGTATCCCAGAGTTCTCCTATCTGGAAAAAGGCGATTATCTTTTTGCAACGGGTACAGAACCGAAAAGAGAGCAACGATCAGGCTTGGGTGAAGCTGGCAAATGGGGATGGAGGCTTCATCTACGACAGCAAGGGGCGTAGTTTTTCGGAGAGTGACGGCAAGCCTCTCTCCTACGGCTCTATGAGTTACGCTGGATTGAAGAGCTACATCTACGCAGGCGTGGATAAAAACGACCCTCGCACTCGTGCCGCATGGGACTGGATTCGAGGACACTATACGGTAGACGAACACCCCGGCATGGGTGACAAATCGCTCTACTACTATTACCACACACTTGCGAAGACTCTGCGGGTCTATGGAGCCGACAAACTCGAAGACCCACAAGGAAAAAAACACGACTGGGCGCAAGAGCTAATGACAAAACTGCTTTCGGGGCAACGTCCCGACGGCTCTTGGGTGAACGCAAACGGGCGATTTTGGGAAGACCGTCCCGCTCTCGTGACGAGTTATACTCTACTTGCTCTGGCATACTGTCTGAAACGATAACAATTCCGCCCTTCTCCCACCTTGCAGAGAGCCTCTTAGAAGGCTCTCCTTTTGAAGAGCAGCAAGTAGGGGGAAGGGTTCTATTTAATCACCGACCTTACACACAGTTACCTCTATAGCCACACATTAATGGTTAGAGTGAGCCTTGCGTAAGGTGAGTTAATCACTTTTGAAAGCGAGAACGCACTGAATGACGGCTGATCCAACTCGTATCGACCCTCAGAATGATGAGAAAAATGACATTGCACGGCTCGAACGCCTCCGTGAAGGGTTTGATGCCATCCGCACGGAGCTACGCCGTGTCGTGATTGGGCAAGAAGCCGTTGTAGAGGAGCTTCTCATTGCGGTATTCGCACGCGGACACTGTATTCTGGTGGGAGTTCCGGGGCTTGCCAAGACGCTCTTGGTCAGCACCCTCTCTCAAATTCTTGACCTCTCCTTCAAGCGAATTCAGTTCACACCAGACCTTATGCCCGCAGACATTACGGGAACAGAGATCATTCAAGAAGACCCCTTGACCCGTGAGCGCAAATTTGTCTTCCTAAAGGGTCCCCTATTCGCGAATATGCTATTGGCGGACGAGATCAACCGAACCCCTCCCAAGACTCAGGCGGCTCTTTTGGAGGCAATGCAGGAGCATCGGGTCACGATTGGGGGACAATCCCATGTGCTTCCCTCCCCCTTCTTCGTTCTCGCCACCCAAAACCCCATTGAGCAGGAGGGAACCTATCCCCTCCCCGAAGCGCAACTAGACCGGTTTATGTTTATGGTGACGGTGGGATACCCTTCGGCAGAAGAAGAGGTCGCCATTATGAAAATGACGACGGGTGGGCAAAAAACAGACCTACAATCTCGCCTCCATGCCAACGATATATTGGAGCTGCAGGACATTGTGCGAAGGGTTCCTGTGGGAGATCATGTGTTTCGGTATGCGGCAGACTTGGCGCGTGCCACACGCCCAAAGGAGGCAGGAGTACCCGATTTTATTCAAAACTGGGTGAGCTGGGGAGCGGGACCGCGTGCTTCACAGTACTTGATTCTGGGCGCGAAGGCACGTGCCGCGCTCTATGGGCGCAACTATGTGACGACGGAGGACGTGGCATCCGTTGTTCTGCCAGTGTTGCGCCACCGCATCGTGACGAACTTCAACGCGGAGGCGGAGGGAATCACCACAGACACGATCATCGCAAAGCTGCTAGAGAAGATTCCGCGTCCCACCGATCCCACGCGTCGCTAGGTAATCCCCATGAGTGATGCGCCACTTCAAGCGGATTTACCACAGCTTTGGGAGCGACTCTCTAGTCCTGACCGCAATATAGTAGCAAGCGCAGTCAGAGAGGCGAAACAGCTCTCTGAGGAGGAGATGATCCTACTGTTTCGATGGGCAAAAGCCTCACCTAGCAAAACGAGGCGTGCTCTCACTCCCTATCAACACATCTGCTGCTCGATTGGGCTGTGTTCCCTTGGGGCGATTTTTTTTGCAATTCAACTTCTCTTTTTTGGAGGGAATGCGTTTCTCAGCATGCTGGGTATGGTAGCCATCTTTGCAGGCTTCGCTCTCCGCTCGCCTCAGGCGGTGCTACCGTGGTATTGCTTCTTTCATTTGCTACCGAAAAAGATTCAATTGCCGGAGACTTTGGAGATTGTTCTAGAACTCTATGCAAAGTCCCACCCAGTGAAACCGCAGAGAAAGGGTTCAGAATTTTGGCAACCACTCTCTTGGAAAGAACTACGCGACTGCCTAAACACTGCGCTGAAGCAAAGCCTTCCGCTCATCAATAACGAGGTTGCAAGTCGGCTCTCCACACAGGAGAGGTACACTCTCTATAGCTTTCTCGCCAGTCCCTATGACGATGTTGAACTGACTATCGCCATTCTGGACGCGATTCCGACACTTCTCGATCCTGAAGCATTGCCTCAAGTGCGGGCACTTATGTCCGAGGGCAAAGCCAGCCAGAACATGCAACGAGTCTCGTATGCGGCATCAAAATGCTATGGCGAACTCAAAGCGGGCTTGGCAGAGAAACAAGATAACGCTCTGCTGTTGCGCCCCTCTTCCAACGCTTCCGAGCTTGAAAGAAACCTCCTGCGTGCTGCCAAAGACAACCCGGAAGATGCTCAAGAGCTCCTCCGCCCAAAGGGTTCCGAATGAGATGAACGAGAGCGAGATAGACGATCTTTGGAAGCGGTTGAACCACTCAAACCGACAAGTGGCGCGAACCGCCTTGCAAGAGGCAAAAGGTTTGTCGCTTCCTGACCTTGCCTCTCTCCTCATGCTCCGTGAGAAGGGACAAACAAGACCTGAATTCGCGTTTGACCAAGGATACAGCTTTGCTTATATTTCGGTTATCCTTGCCGCCGGCTCGGCGATTTGGTGGGGCTTTATTTTTTTTCTGGTATCCCTTGCAATGCTTTGGAGTTTTTGGCTCTTCCAGGTTCTAAAGTATCGCCCTCCACGGCGTCCCACCGAATACTGGTACTTCCTTTACCAAGAGTTCGTTGACCGGATAGGCAGAGAGCCTGCGACGCCCGACTTGATCCCGATGCTAGTCTGGATAATGGACTCACCGTTAGACGAGGAGTACAATCGCTATACCTCCCGATACATTGATCGCAAGATGGCAAAGAGAATCGCATCAACACGTGCGAATAACCTCCGCGTCCTTACTGCTCTTCTGCCACAACTCACCCCTGAAATAGCAAAGAGAATTGAGTATGGGGCATGGTGGTTTGATAAGCAACTCAACGCTCCCTATCAAAATGTGGACTTGATGCTTGGCTGTATACACGCCCTCTGCATGATGAAGGACAGGTTTGGTTTCTGGGAACTTGAGGAGGTAGATGCTACACTAACAAATCTTTGTCACTCAGGCTTTCCCTCAGAAAAGCTACCACAGCAGGTCGTAGAAGCGGCAGAGCAAGCAAGCAAAATGCTAAAACGCTATCAGGCAGAACAGCAGGAGATCGGCACGCTCCTGCGTCCTTCTCAACCAAGCCAAGACTATCAGACATTGTTACGCCCGTCAAAAGAACAAGCAGACCCACAGAACGAACTATTGCGCCCTCATTGATAGAACAGGAAAGAGTACATGGACACCGCGCAACGCCATCTCGCTGACCCCCAAACCCTTGCCCGCATCTCGCGCCTAGAGCTACGTGCAAGGGCTGTAGTGGAGGGTGTCATATCGGGTATGCACAAAAGCCCGCATAGGGGAAGTAGCGTTGAGTTTGCCCAACACCGCGACTACGTTCCCGGCGACGAGATTCGACATATCGACTGGAAGGTCTATGCGCGAACCGACCGCTACCACATCAAACAGTTTGAAGAGGAGACGAACCTGAAAGCCATGCTCTTGCTCGATACCAGCACGAGTATGGACTACAAAGGCACAAAGTCTGCCCTCTCCAAACGCGAATATGCCAGCATTGTGGCGGCAGCTATCGCCTCTCTTCTGCTCCGTCAGCGCGATTCCGTGGGGTTAGCGACATTCGACTCTGGGATTTCTCAGTTCATTCCTCCCGCCAGTACTTCTGCCCACATGCGCCTATTACTGGATATGCTTGAGAAGAAATCGAGCCAGCCCCGCACCGATATAGCAGCCACGTTTAACGATATAGCAGAGCGTATCAAAAGAAGAGGCATGGTCATCGTTCTCAGCGATCTCTTTGCCGATCCCGCCACGATTCTAAAAGCCCTCCAGCACTTTCACTATCGGAAGCATGAGGTTATTTTGTTTCATATCCTCGACAAAGACGAGATGACTTTCCCGTTTCAAGACACAACTATCTTTGAAGGGCTAGAAGGGGAAGAGCCTCTCACCACCGAGCCTAATGCGCTGCGGAATGAATACCTGCGTGTCTTTGGAGAGTATGTGGAGCAACTCAAGCGCGGTTGTCGGGAACTGACTATGGACTACCAGCCTTTCCCCACCGACGCGCCGTTAGACGCAGCACTTTCGGAGTTTTTGGCACGTCGCATGCATCGCCTGTAGACAAAAAAAGAAGGACAACACTCGCTCGAATGTCATTTCTAAACCCTGCATTTCTGGGTGCTCTCGCCCTTGTTGGCATACCTATCCTGATACACCTCCTGCGCCGCAAACAAATAAAGCGGGTGCAGTGGGCGGCAATGGAGTTTTTGCGCCTCTCCCAAGAGCGACAAAAAAAACGCCTCCGCATCGAAGAGGTCATTCTCCTTCTGTTGCGGTGTCTCATGGTCGCCTGTATCGTGCTTGCCTTTACGCGCCCTGTATTGCGCTCGCTTGGCATTCCGATACTCTCCGCCAACGCCAGAGTCTATGCGATCATTGTCCTCGACACTTCTCGGAGTATGGGACACCAATCCAACGACGGCAAGACCAATTTCCAACGCGCGCAAGAGTCGGCAGAGGTGCTCCTCACCAAAGTGTTGCGCCCCGGTGACGCTGTTTCTCTCGTCCTTCTCTCCGATAAACCAGAAGACTCGGTCAGCGCACCAAGCTTTGACCTGAACCTCCTGCGCCAAAAAGTACGCGCCATGCGTCCCAGTTCACGAGGAACCGACTACACTGAAGGGGTGCGATCTGTCAACCGACTCCTGCGTGAATCCCGAATTCCGGCGAAAGAAGTCTACTGGATCAGCGATGATCAGAGCGTCGCATGGGAGAGCAGCAAACGCGACACCGCAAAGGCAACATGGCAGGAATTGGGCACGATAGCGCGTGTGACTTGGGTCAGCGTGGGAGCAACCCCCGCCGAGCGTGACAATCTTGCCGTGGAGCCGCTCACACAAGGCACCTCGCTCATTACTCCCCAACTGCCTGCGCGATTGGAAGCCCGCATCACAAACTACGGCACAAAGTCCTACAACGAAATGCTTGTTCATCTTATCGTTGAGGGGAAAAAAGTGGGCTCTGCACGATTCAGCCTGCCTGCCAACGGCTCAGGTATCGCTCGATTCCTCTACCGTTTCCCCAAGTCAGGAACCTTCACCGGGCGAATTGAACTCACAAGTCCCGAAAGCATTGATCGCCTTGAAGCAGATAACAGCACCCCCTTCGCCGTCACGGTGCGAGATCGACTGAAGGTACTCGTTCTCGATCCTCGTCCCAATCCCGATCCGGCACACAGCGAGTCGTTCTATATTGTCACCGCCATGGCTCCCTCCAATGAGGGTGAAAGTATCGCGCCCACACTCCGCGAGTCGAGTAGCTTCTCAGGACTGAACCTCAGAGATTATGATGCCGTCGTCTATGTCAACGCGCTTGAAATACCCGTGGGTGATCGCAAGGCGTTGCAAGAGTATGTGAAACAGGGCGGCGGAGTGCTCTTCTTCCCCGGTTCAGACACTTCGGGGCAACGTTTGAACACCGATCTCAACGCCATTGGGCTTCTCCCCGCCACACTCAATGCCCGAAGAACCCTTGCCGAAGCCGACTCTGTGACTCTGAACCCAGGCAGTATCACGCATCCCGCGATTCTCTCCCTGAAAGACACCTCAAACCTCAATATTGGAATACCTCGCTTCCAGACCTACTTCGTCCTAGAGCCACAAACAGACGCCGATCCAAATGCGATTCAGCCCTTAGTGCGGTTTAGTAGCGGAGACCCCGCCTTCGTGGAGCGCAAAGTGGGGCAAGGCAAAGTGATTCTCGCCGCCAGCGGCGCGGGAACCAACTGGAACCAGATGCCCCTGAAGTCCAGTTATGTTCCCTTCCTCTACCAAGTGATCTCCTACTTGGGAACGGGTCCCGCCTCTCGCAGAACTCTGAACCAAGACGACACATTGAACCTCTCACTGCCTGTTTCCGATACAGGAAAGCCCGTCAAAATCACACTCCCCGATAACTCCACCACCTCGGAGAGCAGTGTGCTGGATGCACGCGGAGGAACTTTCTCCTATAAGAATACACGTCAAGCAGGAATCTATCGTATAGATGTCGAAGGGGGCAAAACACACGATGCTTTCGCGGTCAGTAGCCCCACTTCAGAATCGAATCTGACCTATGCCGACCCTGCCACGCTAGCACCCCAATCGGGGCTAGCGAAAGCCAATCTCACCGTTGCCAACTCGCCCACACAACTCCAAGCCTCTGTACAACGCTCCCGCTTCGGCGCAGAGTTGTGGCGTCCATTGCTCTGGCTCCTCATTCCCATGATGCTATTGGAGAGCCTACTTGCTCAGCGTTTCGGACGCCGTTCATAACACAGAAGAATCAAGAGAGAAAAGATGCCCGTTCCTGAAGGTTTCCATATTCGCCCCTACCAAGCCAGTGATCTCTTACGTTTACAAGAGATCACCACACAGACCTTCTCCGAGGTCTCCATAGATAACAATATGGAGCGCAAATTTGGACGCTTTGGGTACGGGGATTGGCGGACGCGCAAGGCAGCATCCATTGCAGTAGACTGCAATATGCAACCCGATGGTGTGTTTGTCATGGTGGAAGGGGAGGCAAAAGCCGTCGGCTATATCACCACACGCCTAAACACCAGTAGCGGAATAGGTTGGATACCGAATCTTGCCATAGACCCCGCCTATCAGAGCAGAGGCTTGGGGCGCGCACTCTTGGAACACGCTCTTGTCTTCTTTAGAGATCAAGGCATGCAAGTCGCGAATATCGAGACCCTCGAACAGAACCCCATCGGCAAAAACCTTTACCCTTCACTGGGCTTTGAAGAGGTCGCACACCAGATTCACTACGCCATGCGCCTCAAGCCCAAAGAGGATTAGCGTAAGGGATACGGTACCCCCAGAAGGATTACCGCACGCAAACCTCATTTAGGGAGAAACCTTGGCAGGCATTATTTCGGCTATTCCGTGAAATATTCCTTGACAGATAGGGTAATCCAGAGTATCTTATAGAGCCTCTGCAATATGCCGACTGTGGCGCAGAGCACTGCACTTTGATAATCTGTAATAGGACAATTTTTGTGGGTTCTGTTTGATTAAAATCTTGTGTATTTTAAAGAACTCACATGTTCGAGCAAGGGTCATAACAGTTTGTTTTCTCTCTACCTTCGGGTAGTTTAGAGATACCCATCTATTTGATGGAGAGTTTGATCCTGGCTCAGGACGAACGCTTGCGACATGCCTAAGAAATGCAAGTCGAGCGGAGGGTATAGCTTCGGTTGTACCCTTAGCGGCGAACGGTCGC